>JANLWF010000198.1:0-16562 GCA_031364385.1 Methylotenera sp. | reverse complement strand
GAAATTTCACGAAACGGCACTTGAATATCGGCGCGCGAGCCTTGAATATACACTTTGCGCGAATTGGCAAATGGCACTTTGGTGGCGGGATCAATCTCGGCGGTGTCGCCAACAAATTTGGGGAGGTTTTTGTTTAGATTTTTATCTAGTGCGTTCATGTGCGTTCCTAAAAGAAATAGCATAGGAAGCAACAACTAACGCTTTACTATGCATGTTTAGTAGGAAAGCAATCTAGCTGCTTTCCTACGGCGGCATTACCCGCATCAGGTTCAAAGGGTGATTCTCACTGTTTTATTAACACAAAAACTTAATAAAACAGACCCCTAGCAATGCGTAGAATTTACGCGAAAACAGGCCAAAAGGCAAGAAAGTATTTTGGTATATTAAACAGTTCCATATGTTAAAAATTTAGGTGTTTCTAATAAAAAATGTTATAAATACGTTAAATAACATTAAACAATATATAAATCTAATTTAGGTCTATTTTATGGTGCTCATTGCAATTTATTATGTACTAGCTATTGCGGTGCTTACGCTGCATTTTACTGGCCATTTAGAGCGGTGGAATATGGAATGGCTGGTGTTTGTGTTTGCGCTTACTGTGTTTCCAGCGGTTTTATATTTGTAATTGCCCTATTCTCTATTTTTGTTGCAAGTTGGTAATGCGCCTCAAAAATTTCTCTTTGAAAAGTCTCATTTCTAGCTAGCTGTTCAGTTACGGCTGCCTGTCACACCTTTATGCGCTAGCATACAATTAAACCAGTATACAAACAAATAAGGGTCCGATTAAATACGCTGTAAGTATTGAGTAAGTATTAATATTTAAACTGGTTAAAGTTGCGGTAATCTAAACGATGATTATCGATAGTAAAGCTAGCTCATAAAATTATGATGAAGAGAAATTATTAATGCATTTACTTAATACACGTGCGCGCAGGCAAGTTGCTTTCAGTTGGGTGATGGCTGGCATAGCCATCATCATTTGGCTAATGCTGCGTATTGTACTGTGGTTACAAGTTGGCGCAAGCCAAATACCCCCATTACAAACGCTAAAAGCTTTTGCTGTAGGCGCTTGGTTTGATGTTAACGCGCTTTGTTTTTTGCTAGTGCCGTTTTTGTTGCTGTCTTTAGTTATGCCGAATCGCTGGCGTGCTAAGCCTTGGGCAAATAAAGTACGTTGGGTGTTAGCTTTTTTTGTCACCTTCGGCTTGTTGTTTGGCGCAGTTTCTGAGGTTATTTTTTGGCAAGAATTCACCACCAGATTTAACTTTATTGCAGTCGATTATCTTATTTACACCAATGAGGTGATTGGCAATATCCGCGAATCTTATCCCGTACCGCTGATTTTGTTGGCAATCTCGGTAACGGCTATTGCTATTTTGTGGGTGCTGAGTCGGGTAGTGAGTTTTGATGCAAAATCGTTGCCCTTTAAACACAAAGCAAAATTGTTCATTGCGGCGATTGCATTGCCGCTCTTCAGTTACCAATTTGCTAATATCGACCAAATGGAAATCAGCAAAAATGCTTATGCTAACGAGCTTGCTGGCAACGGTTTGTATAGTTTTAGCGCTGCGGCGCACCGTAACGAGCTAGATTACGATAAATTTTATAAAACTATTCCACAAGCACAAGCGGATAAAATATTGGCTAGCAATGGCGTAGAACGTAAGACGCTGTCTAAAGCTTTATTAGATACAGAACAGGATGAAGCGTTAGAGGCCATTGAAATAGGCACTTTTAAACGCCGCCCTAAAAATATTATTCTGATTTCAGTTGAGAGTTTGTCGGCGGATTATTTAGGCACCTATGGTAACAAAGAAAACTTAACGCCGTATTTGGATGCGTTAGCTAAAGAAAGCTTAGTGTTTGATAAAATTTTTGCCACAGGTACGCGCACTGTGCGTGGGCTAGATGCGCTTTCACTTGGTGCGCCGCCGATTCCTGGGCAGGCCATTGTGCACCGCCCAAATAACGAGCATTTAGCTACGGTAGGCGAAATGTTAGAAGCGCAAAATTTTTCTACCTTTTTTATCTACGGTGGTTATGGCGTTTTTGATAACATGAATAATTACTTTAGAGGTAACGATTATGTAGTGGTAGATCGCACCGATTTTGATAAAAGTACTATTCAAAGCGAGAACGTATGGGGCGTGGATGATGAAAGTTTATTCAATAATGCCTTGATGATTTTTGATAAAAATGTAAAAACGCACAAGCCCTTTTTTGCACATATTATGACCACCAGCAATCATCGGCCATATACCTTCCCCGATGGTAAAATTGATTTGCCGCAAGGTAAGCGTGCAGGTGCGGTAAAATATACCGATTACGCCATTGGGCAATTGATTAAAAATGCCAAAACCAAGCCATGGTTTAAAGATACTTTGTTTATTATCGTGGCTGATCATTGCTCATCGGTGGCGGGTAAAACCAAGCTACCTGTGAGTAAATATCACATTCCCCTATTTTTTTACGCGCCAGATATGTTGCCAGCAGGGCATTACGCACGCATGGCCAGCCAGGTAGATATTGCACCCACCATTTTAGATTTGCTGGGCGCGAAAGGCGATGAGCACTTTTTTGGGCAAGCCCTGTTTGAAGAGGCCAAAGATCAAACTGCACCACGTGCTTTCATTAGCAATTATGAGGAGCTAGGTTATTACAAAAATGATACCTTGATTGTGCTTTCGCCTAAACAAAAAGCCGAGGCTTATAAGGTTGACCCTGCGACCTTGGAATCGACCCCAACAACCATGAATGATGCGTTGTTAAATGAAGCGATTGCTTACTACCAAACTGCAAGTCGTGCGTTTAAATCTGGAGCGTTAAAGGAATCGCAAAATTTAAATCCATAATTTAAGCTCGTAATTTAAATGCTCAATGAAAGTATCAAAACAGCAGCACAATTGAAAAGCGGGTGCTTACTAAAATAATAGTCGAGAAGTAATTAATGATGTCTTCAATACGTAATATTTTGTTTAACTTGATTGCCCCTATTAAGCAAATAAGCACCCAAAGCCGCGCCATTTTGTTAGTGGTCGCCTTTATTATGCTGACGGGCAATGGGTCACTTTTTAGCAGAATTGTAGCAATATATCCACTCACCTCAAGCAACTTGCCCTTTCTTGTATCGCTGGCAGCATTTTTTACCGTATTAACCGCAATTTTCTTTTTATTGATATGCCAGGGCAGAGCAACACGCTGGGTTTTAGTGCTGCTTTTAGTCGTTGCCTCACAGTCCGCTTATTATATGGACCAGTTTGGTGTCATCGTGGATATGGTAATGATAGACAATATCATGCAAACCAATCCACATGAGTTTGCTGGGCTGATTAGCACTAGCCTAGTAATTAGAACCCTGTTTTTTGGCATTATCCCAGCTTGGTTGGTGATTAAATATTTCCCCAAAAACGACAACACACGCGTAGAGTTTAAATCTAGGTTGCGGCTGTCGGGCATACTAGTGTTATCACTATTGGTGCTGGTTGCACCATTTACGGCGGGTTACACGTCGTTTATTCGTGAGCATAAAATAACGCGTTATTATGCCAATCCAAGCTATACCTGTTACTCAGTCATTAAATACCTCGCTCAGCAATTAAGCATTGCAAAAAAAGTGTCTTTAAAGCCCATTGCGCAAGATGCGGTGAAGGTTGGGTCAGTAACAAAAAGGACTGAATTGATGATTATGGTGGTGGGAGAAACTGCGCGCGCTGACCGTTTCTCTCTGAATGGCTACCACAGAGTAACCAACCCGTTGCTTGCGAAGCAAGACGTGGCGAGTTTAAGTAATGTGTCTTCTTGCGGGACTTCTACAGGGGTTTCACTGCCTTGTATGTTCTCTGCTTTAGGGCGCGCTGGGTATGATAAAGAAAAAGCCTTGAATCAACAAAATGCATTAGACGTGTTGCATGAAAATGGCGTGCAAATTTTGTGGCGCGATAATAATTCTGACTCAAAAGGCGTGGCAACACGCATGAAATATGAGGACTTTAAAAGCCCAACACTAAACCCAGTATGCGAAGGTGAGTGTAGAGATATTGGTATGCTAAGTGGCCTAGATAAATACATTGAAGCCAGAAAAGGCAAAGACATTTTAATAGTGCTACACCAAATGGGTAATCATGGGCCCGAATATTACAGAAGATATCCAAAAGAATTTGAGAAGTTTAAGCCGATGTGCATGACAGGTGAGCTGAGAGATTGCAGCCAGCAAGAAGTTGATAACAGCTACGATAATGCGATTCTTTACACCGATTATTTCTTATCGAACGTGATTGATTTGCTAAAGAAATACGATGATAGCCATGCCACTGCAATGCTCTATGTGAGCGATCATGGTGAATCTTTAGGTGAGCATGGTTTTTACTTACATGCCGCGCCATATAAGATAGCGCCTAAAGAACAAACCCATGTGCCTGCCATTGTGTGGGTGGGCAAGCATTTTAACTACAAATTAGACCAACTTAAGCCCTACAAAGATGATGCATTAAGCCATGATGATCTATTCTGCACCTTACTAGTGGCATTTGAGCTGGATACAAAAATGTGTGAAGCCAAAAAAGGGATGTTGATGCAGAATCAAACATTAAAAGCTGATGACAAACATGCAAAATAAAGCCATAAGTAAAGTACCAGAACTTACCCTGATTTTTTGGGTGATAAAAATCCTTGCCACTACGCTGGGCGAAACTGCTGGTGACACACTATCGATGTCGATGAATCTTGGTTATTTAGTGAGCACGGCAATTTTTGCCGCCATCTTTTTAGTTGCCGTAATTGCGCAAATCAAGGGCAAACAATTTCACCCTTTTTTGTATTGGGCAACCATTATTGCCACCACCACAGTCGGCACCACTTTGGCCGATTATGCCACCCGCTCGCTTGGTATCGGCTATACAGGCGGGTCGGCGCTATTGCTAGCGCTGCTGCTGGCGTCATTATTGGTTTGGTATAAAACGCTAGGTTCGGTTTCGGTTGATTCATTAAACACGCCAAAAGCGGAAATGTTTTACTGGGTCACCATCATGTTTTCGCAAACCTTAGGCACAGCGCTTGGTGATTGGACGGCAGATACGGCAGGGCTTGGTTATTTGGGCGCGGCGATTATATTTGGCGGGCTATTGGCAGCCATTGTTGTGGCTTATCGTTTTACCAAGTCATCCAGAACCTTACTTTTTTGGGCTGCATTTATTATCACGCGACCACTTGGTGCGGTGGTGGGCGATTTTCTTGATAAGCCGATAGCCAAGGGCGGCCTTGATTTAAGTCGTTATTCGGCATCAGCAACGCTTATTATCATTATTGTTGCTTGTATTTTATTGTTTCCACAACGAGCGGGAAAAAGTGTGGGACATTAGCTTTTTAGGAGCAGAATATGGAACGCTGGATTATCTACGCAATCATTTCGGCTGTTTTTGCAGGCTTTACCTCAGTGGTTGCTAAGCAAGGCTTAGCGGGAATTTCATCTGAATTAGGCTTAACCGTACGCACGCTATTTGTGTGCGTGTTTGTGTTGGTTTTTGCGGCAATGGCAGTAAACCCCGCAGAAATAAAATCGCTGCAAAAAGTTAATTATATCTGGTTAGGTTTATCAGGAATTACCACTGCTGGCTCATGGATTTTTTATTACAAAGCGCTAAAAATGGGCGATGTGGCCACGGTGGCGCTCATCGATAAAGGCAGCGTAGTCATCGCCATTTTGCTGGCTTGGTGGCTACTTAAAGAAGCAATCACCCTGCAAACCGCGCTAGGCGCGCTGTTGATTGTGGCGGGCTTATTCGTGATTGCAAAAAAATAGCCTGCAAAAAATCGGGTTAAAAAGTAGTCGTATAACTTAACTTCCAAATAAATTCACAAAAATTTCATTTTGAAGTTATTGACATCTAATACTTAACGTTGTTATATTAACAACGTTAAGTAAATTGTATTCACCATGCCACCAAAACCAAAAACAGAATTGGAACGCCAACATTTGCGCACGTTAATTATCGATGCGGCACGTAAGTTGTTTGTATCGCGTGGTGCAGATGCCGTGACGATGCGCGAGATTGCCAAGCGCATTGACTATTCTGCCACTAGTATTTACCTGCATTTTGCCGATAAAGAAGCATTACTGCGCGCAATTTGCGATACTGATTTTTTAGCGCTGGCTAGGAGCTTAAAAAATGTAATGTTAATCGTTAACCCAATTGATCGCTTAAAAGCCTTAAGCAACGGTTATGCAGCATTTGCGCTAACTCACCCCAATCATTATCGTTTGATGTTTATGACAGCGCGCACACCTTGTGATCCTGAACAATCCAGTTTGCAACAAAATAGCGCCGAGCAAGACGCTTATTACCAATTAAAAACAGTGGTGAGTGATCTGCATGCAGCAGGTTATTTTAGAGCTGATTTAAAAGATACAGATTTAATTGCACAAACAATATGGGCAGGTATGCATGGCGTATGCTCATTGCAAATTAGCATGTCAGAAGATAAATGGGTAAACTGGTGCAACATTTCAGCGCGTTTACAACTAATACAACAAGTCATGATGCGCGGCCTTATGAAAGAATCAACATGAAAAAAATAATCTTTTTTTTAACATCGTGCAGCCTATTAGTGGCTTGTCAAAAGCCTGTAGAATCACCGCCGCCATCGCGCCCAGCCTTGGTGACCATTGTAGGAGAAACGGCTACAAGTGACGCTATGATATTGGTGGGCGAGGTAAAATCACGCTTTGAATCTAACCAAAGTTTTAGAATTAACGGCAAAATTATTGAGCGCAAAGTGGATGTAGGCAGCACCGTTAAAAAAGGTCAAGTCATTGCACGTTTAGATGCAGCAGATGCCAATTTGAGTGCTGCCGCAGCCTTTGCAGATGTGCGCGCTGCCGAGGCGAACCATGCGTTGGCAAGGGCGGAGATAGAGCGCCAACGCACATTATTTAACAAAAAATTTATTTCACAATCAGCACTCGATATACATGAAGCAGAGCTAAAGACCTCGGCTGCGCACTTAAGCCAAGTGAAAGCACAAGCTGCAGTTTCAGGCAATCAATCGCGCTATACGGCATTGGTGGCCGATAGAGATGGTGTGGTGACGCAAATTCGCGCCGAGCCAGGGCAGGTGGTAGAGGCAGGTGAAATGGTGGTGCAGATAGTTGATACCAAGCAAATTGAAGTGTTAGTGGCGGTACCAGAATCGCGTATGGCAAATTTAAAAGTGGGCGATAACGTCATGGTCAAGTTGTGGGCTAGCCAAGTCACAGACAGTGCAAAAACCTACGCAGCAAGCGTACGTGAGATAGCGCCTGCAGCCAATTCAGCCACGCGTGCGTTTGATGTGCGGGTGGCGCTTACCGATGCGGATGAAGCCGTAAAACTCGGCATGACAGCTGGTGTGCGGTTTGCGCAAAACGGTGCAGATGAGATCATTATTCCCACCAGCGCGCTTACGCAAGTTGGTGGTCAAAATGCTGTATGGACAATTGATAAAGCGGGTATTGCCAACCCACGCGAAGTGGTTGCAGGCCAATTTACTGAAAATGGCGTAATCATTACAAATGGTCTGCAAGCAGGAGAAATGATTGCGATTGCGGGCGTACACACGTTGATAAAAGGCCAAAAAGTTGTGCCAAAACTTGAGGCTAGACCATGAGCGATAGCCAGCCTAGTCCATCGCGCTTTAATCTTTCAGAGTGGGCGCTACAGCATCAAACATTAGTCCTGTATTTAATGCTAATGTTAACCGCAGCCGGCCTTCTGGCGTATAGCAAACTAGGCCAATCAGAAGACCCGCCGTTTACTTTTAAAGTCATGTTGGTGCGCACCAGCTGGCCAGGTGCGAGTGCGGTTGAAGTAGAGCAGCAAATCACCGATAAGTTAGAGAAAAAAATTCAAGAAGTACCGCATTTGGGCCATTCCAGTAGCTATTCGCGGCCTGGAGAATCGATGATTTTTGTAGTGATTAAAGACGATACTTTTTCGAAAGATATTCCACAAATTTGGTATCAGGTACGCAAAAAAATTGGCGACATCCGACATACCTTGCCTAGCAATATTGAAAGCCTGACTTTTAATGATGAATTTAGTGACGTATATGGCAGTATGTACGCGCTTACTGGCGATGGCTTTGACAATTTTGCGTTAAAAAAACAAGCTGAAATCATTCGCTCCGAGCTTTTAAGCACGAGCGACGTAGCCAAGGTAGATTTTTTTGGCGAGCGCAAACAACGTATTTTTATTGAAATTTCAAACGCCAAGCTTTCTACTTTGGGGGTTAGCACGACGACGCTGATTAATATTCTACAAACGCAAAATGCGGTGGTAAAAGGCGGCACTTTCGATTCGTCCAAAGAGCGCATTCGCATTGAGGTTTCGGGCAGGTACAACACGCTAGAAGATTTGCGTGAAATTAGATTACGCGCGAATAATCAAGACTTTAGACTGGCAGACGTGGCGCGCGTTTATCGAGGTTATGAAGACCCACCGCACGATACCGTGCGCTACAACGGCAACGATACTTTGCTGTTGGGTGTGAGTATGCGTGAAGGCGGCGATGTGATTGCCTTAGGCCATGCGCTGGATAAAAAAATCGCCAGAATTCAACAAAGTTTACCAGTGGGATTAAGCTTTAACACGGTGACATCGCAGCCAAAAATTGTAGCAAACTCGGTCAATGATTTTGTAAAATCGCTGGCAGAGGCGTTGGTGATTGTGCTTAGCGTAAGTCTGCTCTCGCTGGGTTGGCGCACAGGTATTGTGGTGGCGATTACTATCCCAATTGTGTTAGCAGCTACATTTTTGGGGATGAGTTGGCTTGATATTGGCTTACATAAAATATCGCTAGGTGCGCTAATACTGGCGCTTGGGCTACTGGTGGACGACGCGATTATTGCGGTAGAAATGATGTCATCCAAAATGGAACAAGGCTGGGATAGAGTGAAAGCAGCTTCGTTTGCCTACAGTTCTACCGCCATGCCGATGCTGACAGGCACGCTGGTGACCGTCGCGGGCTTCTTGCCGATTGCCACGGCGGCCTCCAGCACAGGTGAATACACACGTTCCATTTTTCAAGTTTCGGCGATTGCCTTGATTATTTCATGGTTTGCGGCGGTGATTTTTGTGCCTTACTTGGGCTATCATTTGCTGCCCGATTACGCCCACGCGCCCAAGCCATCCAAAATCAAGTTATGGCTGAAAGCCAAGCTGGGCTTAGTAGATAAACAAGATAACAATCATCACCACGATATTTATAATACCAAGTTTTACCGCGTTTTCCGCCAGGTGGTGACTGCCTGTGTACGTTATCGCAAAACCGTGATTGTTATAACTTTGCTGATGTTTGTGCTGTCGATTATGGGTTTTGGCAAGGTGCAACAGCAGTTTTTTCCAGATTCTACGCGGCTTGAACTGATGGTAGATTTACGGCTAACCGAAGGCGCTTCGTACCACTCCACCAATGATGAAGTAAAAAAGCTCGAAACTTGGCTGAACAATTGGAATAAGCAACATGCGGGCATTGATAATTTTGTGGCTTATATTGGCAATGGCAGCCCGCGCTATTACTTGCCTTTGGACATTCAGCTCGCGCATAGAGGCTTTGCACAATTTGTGATTTTGAGTAAAGATTTAAAGGCACGTGAGGCCTTGCGCGGTGACCTGCTAAGCTTATTTGAGAATGATTTCCCTAGCCTGCGCGCTTCAGTATTGCGCTTAGAAAATGGCCCGCCAGTTGGCTTCCCAGTGCAGTTTCGGGTGGATGGCTACGATATTCCAAAAATCCGCGAAATTGCGCAAAAAATCGCCAGCATCATGCGCAGCAACCCTAATTTAGCCAACGTGCAATTAAGCTGGGAAGAGCCGAGCAAAGTCATGAAAGTGAGCATCGATCAATCCAAAGCGCGCTTGCTGGGCGTAAGTTCTGTGGATATCGCCAACATACTGAACGGCGCCATGAGCGAGCTGTATATTAGCGAATTTAGAGAAGGCAATGAACGCATCGATTTGGTTGCGCGCGGCGCAGAAGTTGAGCGCACTAAGTTGTCGCGCCTGCCAAATTTGATGATTAACACGCAAAATGGCACCAGTGTTCCGCTTTCACAATTAGCGACTATCACTTCAGAATTTGAAGAAGGCGTGATTTGGCGACGTAATCGCGTGCCTTCGCTTACGGTGCGTGCGCATTTGCGCGGTAACATGCAAGCGCCTGTGGTTTCGGCACAAATTGAAGAAAAATTGGCTGAAATTAAAGCCAATTTACCGCTTGGCGTATCCATTGAAACAGGTGGCGCGGTAGAGGAATCGGCCAAGGGTGGCGCTTCGGTTGCAAAAGGTGCACCACTGTTTTTGGTGGTAGTGCTCACTTTACTGATGCTACAACTGCAAAGCTTTTCGCGCGTGTTTTTGGTGCTGCTCACTGCACCTTTGGGCTTAATCGGGGTCACAATTGCGTTATTGGTGTTTGATAAGCCGTTTGGATTTGTGGCGATGCTGGGTACGATTGCTTTATCGGGCATGATTATGCGCAACTCAGTGATTTTGGTCGATCAGATTGATCAAGATAAATCTTCTGGCCTAGAGCCTTGGCAGGCCATTGTCGAATCGACCACAAGAAGATTTAGGCCAATTGTTTTAACTGCGGCTGCAGCCATTTTGGCGATGATACCATTGACCAGAAGTGTTTTTTTTGGGCCCATGGCAGTCGCGATTATGGGTGGATTAGCAGTGGCGACTTTGTTAACCGTGTTGTTTTTACCCGCCTTATACGCGGCTTGGTTTAGGGTAAAAGTACCACAAACGGCCTAATGAATGTGACATAAAATGCGACATAGACACTTGAGTTATAATGAGATTAAATAATTGAGAGTTTTTACATGATAGAAACAGCACAAAATAATATGCCGCGCGAAATCGCGCGCTTCAATATGATCGAACAACAGATTCGCACCTGGGAGGTGCTAGACCCCACCGTGTTGCAGATGTTAAACGATGTGCCGCGCGAAAACTTTGTGCCAGAAGAATATCTTGGACTGGCTTTTGCAGATATTGAAATCCCCATTGGCCACGGGCAAACTATGCTCAGCCCCAAGCTGGAAGCCCGCATTTTGCAAGCGCTAAAAGTGCAAAAAACCCATAACGTGTTACACATTGGCACTGGCAGCGGCTATTTTACTGCACTGCTGGCAAGCCTTGCTAAGCATGTGATTTCAGTTGAAATTGAAGCAGACTTGAGCGCGCAAGCGGCTAAAAATTTAGCCAAGAACAATATTCAAAATGTAACATTAGAAGTTGCAGATGCAATACTAGGCCGACCAAGCGACCATTCAGCTAATATGCAATTTTACGATGTCATTGTTTACACAGGTTCATCGCCAGTGGAGCCAGCAGGCGTACGCCAGCAACTCAATATCGGCGGTGTATTATTTATGGTGTTGGGTCAAGCGCCAGCCATGCAAGCCACCTTGATACAACGCGTTTCTAAGACTGGTTTTAAACAAGACGTGTTGTTTGAAACTTGTATTGCAGAGCTCATGTATGCGCCGCAAGCGCAAAAGTTTGAGTTTTAACCATGACTAAAAAAATACACATCAAAACGTTTATTTTTTCATTACTTCTTTTGCCAGCAGCATTACTGGCTGCAGAAGACCCTTCATTTCAAGCAAAATCGCAATCGCTGTTAGATATTTACCATCAAGCGTTAGCGCATGATCCAGTGCTGGCCTCGGCTCTAAGCGCCAATAAAGCTGCGCAAGAAATTATCGAGCAAGGCAAAGCGCTGTATCGACCAACCGTCAATTTTAACGCTGATGCCAGCACCTCCTCTACACATATTCGCTATTTAGATTCAAATATCCCGCCTGGCAACTCAAAATTTGAGAATTTCAGGGCGGGTGTTGAGGCGCGTCAGCCCATTTACCGCAAACAAAATCTGGTACAAATTGAGCAATCTAAAACGCAGGTAAGCCAGGCTGATAAGCAGTATCATTTAAGTCAACAAGCCTTGATATTGCGCACTACCCAAGCTTATTTTGAGGTGCTCATCGCACAAGATAAAATTGATTTAATTGGGGCGCAAAAAACAGCTATATTAAGTCAGCTCGATCAAGCCAAGGCCACATTTGAAGTGGGCACGGCGACCATTACCGATGTGAACGAGGCGCAAGCGCGCTACGATTTAATTGTGGCGCAAGAAATTGCGGCAATCAATGAGTTTGAAATAGCAAAGCGCTCGGTAGAAGCGATTACAGGTGGAATCCCCAACAAATTGGCGACGGTAAAGCCAGATATTCAAGTAACAGCGCTCAGCCAAAACATGCAAGATTGGCAACAAGTGGGGAGTCAAAATAATTTGAATATTCAAATTCAGCAAGATGCACTTAAATTGGCCGAGCAAGAAGTGGAACGCGCCAATGCTGGACATTTGCCGACATTGGATGCGGTAGCAAGCTATACCAATAGCTATGCCAACGGCAGCCCATCGGTATTTAGCGCGGGCAACGAGCTGAAAAATGCCACTATCGGCCTGCAATTGGAGATTCCGCTTTATGCAGGTGGTGCCATTAGTTCGCGTGCGCGGCAAGCGGTTTTAAACAAGCAAAAAGCGTTGGACGATATTGAAATTGCTCGCCGCCAAACCGATTTAGAAACGCAGCGTGCCTATTTCAATTTAAGCAGTAGTATCGCGCAGGTAAAAGCACTGGATCAAGCCTTGATTTCTAGCCAAAGCCAGCTCGATTCAACACAATTGGGCTATGAGGTTGGCGTGCGTACCAGTGTGGACGTGTTAAATGCGCAGCAACAATTATTCTCTGCTAAGCGCGATTTATTGCAGGCACGCTACAATTATTTAGTCAATATCATTCGCCTGAAAGCCGCTTCTGGCTTGGTGGCCGAGGTTGATTTACAAGATATTAATAAGCAATTGGTTTTGGGTACTAATTAAGCATGGCTACTTTAGCCGTCAACTCAGCAAGCAGTCAACTTGTGCTTATCGATATGCAAGTTAAACTTGCAAGCGCAGTGCCTGCAGAGGAGCTACAAAGTGTCGTTAAAAATATAGTGACTTTGGTACAAGCTGCTCAATTATTACAAGTGCCCATAATTGTTACAGAGCAATATCCACAAGGATTGGGCGAAACCCTGCCAGAGATTAAACAGTTTTTACACAACAATAAACCAATCGCTAAAACAGCTTTTTCGGCGTGTAGCGAGCCTAAATTTAACCAGCAATTGCATAGAGATAATTCACAGATTGTGTTGGCAGGTATGGAGGCACACATTTGCGTGCTGCAAACTGCGCTGGCGCTGCTGCAAGCTGGTAAAACAGTGTTTGTGGTAGAAGATGCCATACTTTCGCGCAACCCCGCCAATAAATCTAATGCGTTGGCAAGATTACGCGATGCGGGTTGCGTGATTACCAATACCGAATCGGTAGTGTTTGAATTCGTAAGCAACGCTAATCACGCGGCGTTTAAGGCAGTTTCTAAATTAATTAAATAGCACAACCTAGAGTAAAATCCAGCCAGAGTAAATTTAGTGCAAATACTGCGCAATTAACTTCATCATGCGCACGGTTGCGCCTGTCGAGGCCGCGCTGAAACGTAATGCAGCTTTACCCATTTTTACCCGTTGTGGCGCGTTATGTAGTAAGTATTGAATTCTATCGCGTAGTGCAGCCAGGTTTTTTACGCGGATTGCCGCCTTTGCGCGAATGGCATTTTCGGTGGCATCGGTAAAATTAAACGTATGCTCGCCAATTAAAATCGGTTTGCCCACGCAAGCGGCCTCAATCAAATTTTGCCCGCCATATTCTAGTAAGCTACCCCCTACAAACGTAAAATCGCAGGCTGCATAGTAGGTAAAAAGCTCGCCCATGCTATCGCCCAAAATTACCTGTATATTTTTATCAACGGGTCCGACTAAATTGCTGCGGCGTTGGTAGCGTAAGCCAGACTTCAGAATAATACCTTCCACATCGTTAAAGCGTTGCGGGTGGCGCGGCACTAAGATGGTTAATACATCAAGGCCTTTTACCGCTTCCAGGATGTGTTTTTCTTCACCCTTGCGCGTGCTAGAGGCAAGAAAAACAGTACGTTCAACACCCAGCAAGCTGCGTAGCTGCAAGCCTTTATCTATGCTATCGGCAGGCGGTTTAACATCAAATTTTAAATTACCACTAACGCTTACATGATGCGCGCCTAGCATTTGCAGGCGCGAAGCATCTTCGCCTGTTTGTGCGGCAATCGCATCAAGGTTTTGCAGGCCTTCAGTAGCCAATTTCCCCAGTTTGGCATAACCGTTGGCCGACTTTTCTGAAAGGCGCGCGTTAAGTAGCAATAAGGGTATTTCGCGCTGTTTACAGGCTGCAATCAAGTTAAACCACAGCTCGGTTTCCATCAGCAAGCCAATTTTAGGCTGAAAGTACTTTAAAAAGTTATTCACCGCAAAAGGCAAGTCGTAAGGCAAATAAACGCGTTGTACGCTATCGCCAAATAAAACTTCGCTGGCTTCGCGCCCAGTGGGTGTGCCATGGCTGATTAAAATTTGATGCAGTGGATATTGCAGTTGCAAGGCTTTTACCAAAGGCTCAGCTGCACGGGTTTCGCCCACAGAAACGCAATGCAGCCAGATGGTTGCTTTATTAACAGGCGTATTGTAAAAACCTAAACGCTCGCCCCAGTGTCTTAAGTAAGCGGGCTGTTTAAAGCCGCGCCAAAGCAGTTTTAGCGGTAAGAAAGGCAGTATTAGGGTCAGCAATATGGAGTATAAAAAACGATTCATGCGGCATTTTCGCACAAAACTTTCTTATAAAGCCAAGCCGCGTGTTTTTTTGCCCATCTTTTTGCACACATAAATCATTCTAATTAGCGAATGATTTATTTTTTAAATTTTATTGTTAAGTTAGTAAATGCTCACCTTAACTCAATGCAAATACAGGCTTGGTTTTCATCAAAAACACAACAAAATAGCATATAAAATAGTGACAAATACAGGCTTGACGAACACAAAATAAAGGCTTAAATTCTAGTTCTAGGCACAATATCTTGTGCTAAGGCAGTATTTTTTTCATAAAAAGAACAGTTTTTTAAATATAATCACAGGTTTAGCGCAGATAAATTATTTTTGTCTAAGTTAAAGATAAGTTGAGAGGGAGTTTTTCATGTTAAAAGCAGTAGAAACAGCAGCCAAATTACAAGCAGGCGAACAGATGGAAACGGGTAAAGAAATTCCAATTCAATCAGTGTCCCTAGACATTTGGGATAAAAAATATCGCTTAAAAGCCAAAAATGGCGACCACGTCGATAAAAACATGGATGACTCTTACTCGCGCGTGGCGCGGGCGCTGGCCGATGTAGAAACTACCGAAGAAAAACGCCACGAGTGGCACGAGAAATTTCTGTGGGCGCTGCGGCGCGGTGCGATTCCCGCAGGCCGCATTACTTCTAACGCGGGTGCGTTAGAGCATAAACCAGCTACCAGCACCATTAATTGCACGGTTTCTGGCGTGGTGGAAGACAGCATGGATAACATTCTTGGCAAAGTACACGAAGCTGGTTTAACGCTAAAAGCAGGTTGCGGCATCGGTTACGAGTTCTCAACATTACGTCCAAAGGGCGCGTTCGTAGCGGGTGCTGGCGCATATACGTCTGGCCCATTATCTTTCATGGATATTTACGACAAAATGTGTTTTACCGTGTCATCAGCGGGCGGTCGTCGTGGCGCGCAAATGGCCACTTTCGATATTTCACACCCTGACGTCACCGATTTTATTAAAGCCAAACGCGAAAATGGTCGTTTGCGCCAATTCAACTTAAGCTGCCTTATTACCAAAGAATTTATGGAAGCGGTAAAAGCCGACAGCGAATGGAAGCTCGCCTTCCCAGTGACTGAAAAAGAAGCCATTGTCGATGGTTTAAACACCAACGATAGCAGCCAAGTGATTTGGCGCGAGTGGCCAGTCAAAGGCAAATACCTCACTAAAACCGAAGGCGTAGATGCTGGTAAAGTAGCCTGCCGCGTGTACAAAATCATCAAAGCGCGCAGGTTGTGGGATGTGATTATGTCCAGCACGTACGACTTTGCCGAGCCAGGTTTTATTTTAATCGACCGCGTAAACGAGATGAACAACAACTGGTTTTGCGAGAACATTCGCGCGACTAACCCGTGTGGTGAGCAGCCTTTGCCGCCTTATGGCGCGTGTTTGCTAGGCTCGGTCAACCTGACTAAATTCGTTAAAAATCCATTTACCGATGAAGCGCATTTCGATTGGGCAGAATATCGCGAAGTAGTTTCTATTTTCACGCGCATGTTAGATAACGTGGTTGAAATCAACGGCTTGCCGCTGCAACAACAACGCGATGAAATCGCCCGCAAACGCCGTCACGGCATGGGTTATTTGGGTTTAGGCTCCACGCTCACCATGATGAAAATGAAATATGGCGAGGAAGATTCACTTAAATTTACCGATGAAGTCACCCGCACCATGGCCGAAGTGGGCTGGGAAATTGGTGTGCAATTGGCCGACGAAAAAGGCGCTGCGCCTATCATGGAAGAAAAATTTGAAGTGACTGCTGA
>JANLWF010000148.1:0-3178 GCA_031364385.1 Methylotenera sp. | reverse complement strand
CGCCATGGCATAGGTCTTAGTAAAAGCTAATGGCGCAAATAGTTTGCCTTCTTGTGCCTCTAGCGTGAATACAGGAATGAACGACAAAGTAATAATGAGCAATGAAAAGAATAACGCTGGCCCAACCTCACTTGCCGCATCAATAATCACTTTAATGCGCTGGCTGTTATTCGGGTCCCCCTGTGCATTTTTATAAGTTTCTAGTTGTCGGTGCGCATTTTCAATCATCACAATCGCCGCATCCACCATCGCCCCAATGGCAATGGCAATGCCGCCTAGCGACATAATATTGGCATTTACGCCTTGATAATACATGACTATAAAGCTCACCAATACGCCGATAGGCAAAGCCACAATCGCCACTAATGCGGACCTGAAGTGCCATAAAAACACTGCGCATACCAGCGCTACCACAATGAATTCTTCTATCAGTTTATGCGTTAAATTATCCACTGCACGCTTGATAAGTTGAGATCTATCATAAGTGGTGACTATCTCTACGCCTTCTGGCAAGCTTTTTTTCAGTGTAGCTAGCTTGGCTTTTACCGCATCAATGGCTTCCAGCGCATTTTGCCCTGCACGCATCACAATCACACCGCCCGCGACTTCGCCTTCACCATTCAACTCAGCAACACCACGCCTAAGTTCGGGGCCAATTTGTATGCGCGCAACATCCGATAACAAAATGGGCGTGCCCGTGGCGCTGACACTTAACGGGATATTGCGAAAGTCATCCAACGACTCCAAATAACCATGCGCTCGCACCATGTATTCGGCTTCGGCAGTTTCTATCACTGCACCGCCAGTTTCTTGGTTAGCAGACTGAATCGCCGACACGACTTTTGATAAGGGAATGCGGTAATTGCGCAATTTGTCTGGGTCAACTTGCACTTGATATTGGCGCACCATACCGCCCAGCGTGGCGACCTCTGCCACACCAGGAATCGTTTTCAGCTCAAATTTGAGAAACCAATCCTGCAAAGCACGCAACTCACCTAAATCATGCTTGCCACTACGATCCACCAGCGCATATTCATATACCCAGCCCACTCCCGTCGCATCAGGCCCTAAACTTGGATTAGCACCTTTCGGTAGCTTTGACGAAATTTGACTTAAATATTCCAACACACGCGAACGTGCCCAATATTGATCTGTGCCATCGTTAAATAAAATATAAACAAAAGAATCACCAAAAAAAGAATAACCGCGCACCGTCTTTACCCCAGGCACCGAAAGCATGGTAGTGGTAAGTGGATAAGTGAGTTGATTTTCAACAATCTGCGGCGCTTGCCCAGCCCATTGGGTACGGATAATCACCTGCGTATCGGATAAATCTGGAATCGCATCTAGCGGTGTTTTAAGCATGGCAAACACGCCCCAAGCCACTAGCATTAATGTTGCCAGCAACACCAATAATCGATTATTGGCTGACCAACGGATAAGTTGAGCAATCAAGGTTTTGCTCCTTTCATGCCGTCTTGCATAGCGGCTGCTTTCTCAATACGCTCAATCATATATTGCGCGGGCATGTCAGGTTTTTCTGATGCTTGTGCTTTTAAATCAAACTCAACGGCATCGCCTACTTTAAGCTTTTCTAGTTGTTTACTTTCTTTCACCTTAAAACCCATCGTCATAGCAGGCCAACCCAGTTCGGCAATCGGCTCATGGTTCAATATAAGCTTGCCTACCATCGCATCAATCTCTACCACCTTGCCATGGCCTTTAGGCATCTTTTCCACTGCTGGTGGTTTAACGCTGTCCATTGACATCCTATTCACCTCAGCTGCGGCTTTGTCTTGCTGCGATAATCTTGCCAATACACCTGACAACGAAGCTTCGGAATCAATCAAAAATTGTCCTGAAACAACTACTTCCTCACCTTCAGACACACCACTTAACGCCTCTGTAAAACTATCGCGTTCTTGGCCTGTGGTAAGCTCCACAGGGCGATAGCCACTGGATTCTTTTACGATGACAATTTTGCGCTTGCCCGTAGCGATAATACTTTCAGTCGGAACAGATAAAGCCTCGTGTGTTTGCCCAGTGAACGCAACATTGGCATACATACCTGGTCTAAACTGCTTGGTTTTGTTTGGCAACTCAATACGCACCTGCAAGGTTCTCGATACCTCATTCAATGTCGGGTAAAGATAGCTTACCTTGCCTTTAAAAGTTTCACTGGGCAGGCTTTGTAGTTGAACATCCGCTTCAATGCCAGGTTTTAATCTGGCTGCATCGCGCTCTGGCACTTCTGCAATCAACCAAACCTGCGATAAATCAGAAATCTGCATCAATGAGCTACCAGACATAAGCTGCCCGCCTTCGCGAACACCAAGCTCTGTAAGCACGCCCGTAGCTGGTGCATACACACCAAACCTTGGGCTGGGCTTGCCAGCTTTGGCAATAGCTTCAATTTCGCTTTCCGCCATGCCGAGTAGCTTTAAGCGATTACGTGCTGCTTGCTTAAGCGAGCTATCTGCATCTATTCGGTTTAGTGTTAATAGGGTTAAATATTCCTGCTGCGCTGCCAATAACTCTGGCGCATAGATTTCAGCAATTTTTTGGCCTTTAGTCACTGGATCGCCCACAGCGCGCACATGTAAACGCTCAACAAAGCCTGAAATACGCGTTTGCACTGCAAAAAAACGCCTTTCGTCAGGCTCTATACGTCCAACCGCAGAGAAAGACTCGCCAAAACTTTTAGTCTCAACTTTTGCGAGCCTTATGCCTAGGTTTTGCACGGTTTGTGACGAAATACTGACCCCAGCATCCTCAACTCCGCCACCATTTGCACCAGCAGTTTCAGCGTATTTAGGTTCTAATTGCATATCCATAAATGGCGACTTGCCTGGCTTATCAAACTTTTGATTCGGCACCATAGGGTCGTACCAGTATTTAACCGTTTTACCGCTATCGTCTTGAACTACGCCGTTACTAATAGGCTTTATTGACGGTGTTTTTTCCATTTTATCGGGGTTAGTTTTCTGCCCAAAAAACCAGCCCAAGCCCATAAACAGGGCTAATAAAATTGCCACCATTACCAAATGAAGTCGTTTCATTGTTAATTCCTTAGTCTTTTCGCATAGGTTATTCTGCGTAACTTGTTTGGTGTTATGTTAGTTTGGTGTACCGTTAGTTTGGTGTATCTTATTCGGCATATCTGGGTGCTAATTGCATG
>JANLWF010000144.1:0-5552 GCA_031364385.1 Methylotenera sp. | reverse complement strand
TCGTGTCAGCAAACCAGCAAACATAAGCGTTGAATTGGCTAATCAAAAAGTAGTATTAGATGGCGCTGATAGTGCAAAAGTGAGTTTTAAGCAAACTTATAGCGCGGGTGGAAAACCAATTCGCGCCAATAAAACACTGATAATGAAGAAAACCAATGGCGCTTGGTTGATTGAGCAAGAGGTTGCATCTAATTAACTTTTTGCGTAAATTAAGCATAGCTGGAATACCCTTAGCAGGAATGATCAACTGAAATGCCATTGATTCAAAAAATGAATTTTTTAAAAGCTATTTTATTAGCCGCGTGCATTTTAATGCCATGGAATGCCACTGCCATTAATCATGGCAGCTTGACAGACCAATTATTGAACCAAAAATTTGGTCGAAATTTAGTCGAAAGTCTGTTGGTAAAAAGTCTGCTTGAAATCACCGAAGGTAAAACCAAGCAAGCATTCGTAACGGTGAATGAGCTTATCCGCACCGCACCAAACTTCAAATTAGCGTATCTTATTCGTGGCGATTTACTCACAGCTCAAGGCCACGCATTAGAAACCTTTGGCGATTCTCACGCAGATGCCGACAACACGCCCAACAACAACGAAATAGATGGCTTACGGGATGAGGCGCGCACGCGCATCGAATATTACCTATCGACTAAGAAAACCACTCAGCAGCCCAATTTGTTAGTGAAATTGGGCGCAGAGCAAGCGCATTTGATTGTGGTTGACACCGTTAAATCGCGCCTGTACTTATACAAAAAAATTGATAGCGGCCTACAATATGTGGCGGATTATTATGTGACCGTTGGCAAAAATGGCGTCGATAAACAAGTGCAAGGTGATAAACGCACGCCGCTAGGGGTTTACTTTGCGGGGCAAAAACTAACGCAACCGCTGGCGGATATGTATGGCGATGCTGCTTATCCGCTCAATTATCCCAATGAACTGGATCAACATCATAACAAAAGCGGCTCTGGCATTTGGCTTCATGGCACACCCACAGATACTTACAGCCGCCCACCGCGCGCCAGTGATGGCTGTGTGGTGCTGAGCAATCCAGATTTAAAGGCTTTACAGCCCATTTTGCAGGCAGGAAAAACCCCCGTGATTATCGCGAATAATCTTGATTGGATAGAAAGTGCTACTGCAAGCGAGCAATTAGAGGCGCAGGAGGCTGAAAAACAGGCGCTACTAAAAGCCATTGAAAATTGGCGCAAAGCTTGGGCTTCGCAAGATACCGACGCTTACTTAAACTATTACTCTAAAAAGTTTTTTTATAGCGATGGCGGATTTGAAAAGTGGGCAGATTACAAACGCGGTATTCAAGCAAGTAAGGCTAAAGTCTCTATCCAGATTGAAGATGTGAGTATGTTTGCTTACCCAGCGGCTGAGCAGCCAGTCATTGTAGTGAATTTTGAGCAAAACTTTAAAAGCTCAAGCTTGCAAAATAAAATGCGCAAACGTCAATATTGGATGTTTGATAATAATCAATGGAAAATAATTTATGAAGGTGTGGCTTAGTGAATAAACATATTATGTATCGATTTAACCTGATTTTATTTGTATTTTTATATGCGCTGGGAGCCAATATCCATGCGGCTCCTAGCGTGGAGTTTGAAACCTCTCAAGGCAATTTTACGGTGGAACTTTACCCCGAAAAAGCGCCTAAAACGGTGGCTAATTTTTTACAATATGTAAAAGATGGCTTTTATGAAAATACGATTTTTCACCGCGTGATTAGCCGTTTTATGATACAGGGTGGTGGCTTTGAACGCGATTTAACCGAAAAAAATACGCGCGCGCCAATTGCAAACGAATCTAACAATGGATTATTAAATGAGCTTGGCACCATTGCTATGGCGCGCACGATGGATCCTGAATCTGCGACTGCGCAATTTTTTGTGAATTTGGCCGATAATCAATTTTTAAACTACACCAGCCCAGACCCTGAACAAATTGGTTATTGCGTATTTGGCAGAGTCACCAGTGGTTTTGAGGTTGTGCAAAAAATTGGCCTCAGTCCTACCACCACTATGGGTAGAAACGCTGATGTGCCAATTAAATCTATCACCATTAAAAGTGTAAAACTACTAGCTGAACTGGCTAAATAATAAGCTAGCAAGACTATTACACTCTCTCAATTTATTTTTTAAGGATTTCCCCGTGGTTAAACTCTCTACCAATTTTGGCGATATTACACTTGAACTAAATGCTGAAAAAGCGCCTATTACCGTCGCTAATTTTTTGCAGTATGTAGAAAGTGGCTTTTATGATGGCGTTATTTTTCACCGTGTGATTAATGATTTTATGATTCAAGGCGGTGGTTTTGAACCCAATATGAAACAAAAATCTAGCAAAGATGAAATCAAAAATGAAGCAGATAATGGCTTAGGTAACGATAATTACACCGTCGCCATGGCACGCACTTCTATCCCTGATTCCGCCAGCAGCCAATTTTTTATTAATATCGCTGATAATGCTTTTCTCAATCACACGGCGCCTACATCAAGCGGCTGGGGTTATTGCGTATTTGGCAAAGTGGTTGCAGGCATGGATGTGGTGGATAAAATTAAAGCAGTGAAAACCACCAGCAAAGCAGGCCATCGCGATGTGCCAGTTGAGCCAGTAATCATCGAAAAGGCTAGCGTTATTTAGCTACGCGCGCGATTCTCGCATGGATCATTGCCTATTTATTTCAGATTTGCATCTATGTGATTCTCGCCCGCATATTACGCAGGCTTTTATAGCATTCTTAGAAAATACTGCCGCCAAAGCCCAAGCATTGTATATTTTAGGTGATTTGTTTGAGTATTGGGCGGGTGACGATGCTATTGCGGTTGATACGCACCAAGCAACTATCCATGCGCTGAAAAAGCTTGCATCAAGTGGCGTGCAAGTTTTTTTTATGCATGGAAATCGTGATTTTTTAATTGATGTAGGCTTTGCAAGCGCCACTGGCATTAAAATTTTACCAGACCCAAGCCTAATTACGCTTTATGGCAAACTTGTATTGTTAAGCCATGGCGACGAACTATGTACAGATGACGTGGCTTACCAACAGTTTCGTAGCGAAGTGCGCAGCGCCACTTGGAAAAACCAGTTCCTAAGCAAGCCTCTTGGCGATAGAGTTGCCTATATAGAGCAACTGCGTACTCAAAGTGAGCAAGCAAAATTCACCAAATCAATGCAGATTATGGATGTGAATTTAGCAGCAGTTGACAGCTTATTGCGTGAATATGAATACCCACCGCTGTTCATCCATGGCCATACGCACCGCCCCAACAATCACCTCCACCAAATTGATGGTAACGCATGTGAGCGATGGGTGCTAGGTGATTGGTACGAACAAGGCAGTTATCTTAAATTAGATGCAAATGGCTGTCAGTCACAAAAGCTCGAGACCTAAAAATTGACACCAAAGAAGTTATTAGTGTGCACTAACTTTCGCGCAAACCCAAATAACCCCTCGTGTGCGGCGCGTGGTAGCAAAGAAATAGCCGTAGCATTAGCGCAGCAATTACAGAAAAAAAATGTGTTGATTGAAATAGAAGAAATACAATGTATGGGTTATTGCAAGGTTGGGCCTAACGTTCGATTAATCCCAAATGGTGAGTTTTTTCATCAGGTTTCAATCAGCAAATTGGCCAAAATTATCAAAGCCACAAAATTATCTTTAAAGGATTGAAGCCTTTTAGCTTGTATTGCCTGTTTTAACCGCATAGCCTAGAACGTTAGCATGGTCTACTGCGTCGATTTGCTCTGCATCCAAAAACTTCTCGGCATATTGTAAATAAATTTTTTCACGCACAAATAAATCAAAAATATCTGGATCGATGTGATTATCTAAGCACATTTTTCCTAAAATATTGAGCGACTCTGAAAGTGTTTTGGCTTTTTTATACGGTCTATCTTTAGAGGTAAGTGCCTCAAATATATCGGCAACCCCCATCATACGCGCTGGAATCGACATTTGCTCGCGTGTTAAACCTTTCGGGTAGCCTTTACCATCCATGCGCTCATGGTGCCCGCCCGCATATTCTGGCACACGCCGCAAATCTTTAGGGTAAGACAAGGCCTCCAACATATGAATCGTCACCACAATGTGATTATTAATCACCGCTCGCTCTTCCGGTGTTAAAGTACCCTTTTCTATGGTCAGGTTATACACTTCATTTTCAGTTAAAAACTTGGCAGAATGTCCAGAATCGTCTAAATACTCATAGCTTGCAATGTCTTTCACGCGTTGCACATCTGCTGGTGTCATAAATTCGCTACCAAAATTAACCTTGCGAATAAAGTTTTTATCGTCTTCAAGCTGATTTTTAAGCACTTTAATATCGTGCATGAGCTGCTTTGAAACGACTGGTTTACCATTTTTAACAGCTTCTAAAGCTTGGTGTAAATAAGCATTTTCGCCCTGGGCTTTTAGCAGCTCAAAACGGTGATCAACTAAATGAATACGGTCAAAAATGGTTTCTAGCTTAGTCGCTTTATCCATCACAGATTCTGGGGTCGTGACTTTGCCACAATCATGCAACCAAGCCGCAATTTTAAGCTCGTAAACCTCTTTTTCGGTCATGGTAAAGCTCTTGAGCGGGCCGTTATTAGTCTTGATCGCTGCCTGTGCCAACATCATGGTCAACTCTGGCACGCGCTGGCAATGTCCGCCAGTATAGGGAGATTTTTCATCAATCGCATCTGCAATCAACTTAATAAATGACTCAAATAAATCCTTCAGCCCATTAATTAAATTATGATTGGTGAGTGCCACTGCGGCTTGCGAAGCGAGCGACTCAACTAAGCGCTGATGTGATTCAGAAAAGGGAATGATTTCTTTGCTAAGCGGGTCAATTGCGTTGATTAATTGCAAAACACCAATAATCTCGTCCTCATGATTAGTCATCGGCACGGTCAGAAATGATTTCGAGCGAAAGCCCATCGCCTCATCAAATTTACGTGTGCCAGAAAAATCAAATCCTTCGGCTAAATACGCATCTGCAATATTGACAGTTTTGGCATTTATCACGCTGTAAGCCGCCACCATATTGGTGTTTGGCTTACCATCTTCAAGGTAAATTGGTAGTGATGGAAATGGAATTTCTTTACCTGTAGTGCCGCCCATGGCAATATTTAGGCTGAGTGTGCGCATAATCTCAAACTTGAGCTTTGCATCCTCCGTCACCGAGTAAAGCGTGCCACCATCGGCATTGGTGAGCTCTTTAGCGCCCAGCAAAATTACTTCTAGCAGACGATTGTTATCAGGCTCAGCAGAGAGCGCAACGCCAATAGAATTAAGGCGCTCGAGTTGATTTAGCATTTCTAAAGTCTGCATTTGCTCTTATGTTTTGCCTAAAGCCAAGTCATTTAATTTATTGGTTTCAAAAATTGTCTGCGCTATTAATTTTGCACTATTAATTTTGCACTAAGTGAAACTCCATTTTAATGCCTTCCAAATCAATCACGTCATGGTCACTTAATGCGTGTGCTTGAGCACCAATAATGTGACCATTCACTAAAGGCATTTTTTTGCCTTCTACATGTGTAATAAAATAGCC
>JANLWF010000138.1:0-2013 GCA_031364385.1 Methylotenera sp. | reverse complement strand
CTTTCAGCCTCGGCGCCTGCAATAATGGGCTCATCTGCCCTAAACTGATTGGCCAAATGCGCCACCGATAGTGTGTAATTGACTGAGCGATTCCAATCCATCATCACATCGAAATTGCTGAACACCATAAACGCGGGGCCTTTGTAACCCTGTGGCAACACAATTGCCGCATTATCTAGTGCTGGTATTGCACTTTCGTCACTGGTAAAAACACCCAACTTTACCCAATCCGCCACGCTTTTTCTAGTGCTAAGCTGCGCCAAGCTATAATCAAAATTTACTGGTAATTTTACTTCTTTCATTGCTGGCTCATCTTTACGCCATCCCGTGTTTGCCAAGTAATTGGCGGCTGAGGAAAACGCATCAGGCAATGATGTCCAAATATTAATGCGGCCATCGCCATCTGCATCTACACCATGTTTAAGCAATGTGGATGGCATAAATTGCATGTGCCCCGTAGCGCCTGCCCACGAACCGCGCATACCTGCCACATTATTATGACCTGCATCGATAATACGCATGGTATCGAGCAATTGGCCACGAAAAAACTCCGCTCGACGACCCTCAAATGCTAAGGTCACCAAGGCAGAAGGCAAACTAAAATTACCCTTATTTTCGCCATAGTTCGTCTCTAAACCCCAAAAAGCTACAAGTACAGTTTTTGGCACGCCGTAATTGGTTTCAACTTGATTTAAAATTGCTGCGTGTTGTTGCATCATCGCCCTGCCGAAAGCTATTTTACTGGGTGTTACGCGCTTGTCCACATAATTTAAAAATGGAGAAATAAACTCAGGCTGCGCTCTATCTAGCACGATTACTTGCGGTAAATATTGGGTGTTTTTAAAGGTATTTTTGATGGTTTTGGACGAAATATGCTGTAGTTTAGCCTCCGTCTTGAGCTCTTTAAGCCAAGCAGAAAAATCCTGTTCATCAAACGCTTGTACGCTAAAACTTGAAAATAAAAAACAGAATAAAAAAATAATTTTCATAAATTTTGCAGAATGTCACTATAACCCGCTTGGTAATTAGGGTATTGCAACTCAAAACCTGTTTTGCGCAAATGCTGGTTACTTAGGCGCTTGCCGCCGTGTGCAATTGGCACTCGATAGCTAGAAGTGTTAATGCCTTGCTGATGTGCTAGCCAAGTCAGCACCTCATATTGCTGAGTTGGCATATCGTCGGTGACAATATATAAATCTGCAACTTGCTGATTATTTGCGGCTTTTTCGACCATAAACGCGATGAAGCTTGCTGCGTCATCGCGATGGATGCGGTTGCTCCAATGATTCTCTTTTGGCCATTTAGAAAGATCTTTTGCCATGTTGACCAAATATAAACGTCCTTTGCCATATATGCCTGATAGGCGCATGGATGTTGACTTGCAGGCCCGTCCTTGAGCGCTTGGATTAGGGAGCATGCTTTTTAGCAAGTTTTCTGCTTCTAATAAGCGTTCGCCACCAAAATCGGTGGGGATTGCTGGTGTGGTTTCATCTAAAATTTCTGCGCTATTTTGGCCGTATACACGTGTGCTAGAAACAAAAAAAACGTGCTGTAAATGAGTGTTTGTGTTCTGCGTGGCGAGTATATTTTTAAGGCCTGTGACGTAATGCGCTTGATAATTTTCATCGGTCTGCGCACTAGCGGCGACGCAGTAAATAATCATATTAGGATTGAGATTTCTTAGTTCTTTAAGTGAATTTGGCTGGGTGACATCTGCCTGAATAGTTTGCATACCAAGCGGCAAAAGTTTGTCACTTTGACGCAAACCAATAACGGCATGGTTTGGATGCAACCGTTTGGCAATAGCGCTGCCTAAATCGCCACAGCCGATAATCAATACTTGAGTCATCGCAATAAGTTATAGAGAAGCAACGTTAAAAGTATCGCATTTATTCACGTCACCCAAGCTTAAGCCTTGATTAAACCAGCGCATACGTTGCTGCGATGTGCCGTGGGTAAACGAATCTGGTACAGCGTAACCTTGCGCTTGTTTTTGCAGTGCATCGTCACCAA
>JANLWF010000112.1:0-2847 GCA_031364385.1 Methylotenera sp. | reverse complement strand
CTGATGATGCACAAGTGAGTGTGCCCGCAGCCATTCAGTGGAATGCTTACGAATCGTCCATCATGCGTTTAAAGCCAGCAGAAGCTAGCGCAAGCACCGCGCCTAAAACGCCTGAAGAGTTGCAAAAAGAGCGCCCCATTGAAGTAGCGCGTGCTCGCATTCAAATTCATTACATTCAACATCAATGCTTTATTGATGGCGTTGCCACATTGCAGGCAGCCAAAAAACTAAACGAGATTCCCACTGTGATTGTACAAGGTCGTTATGATATGGTGTGTCCGCCGCAAACCGCATGGGATTTATCTCGCGCCATGCCGCAAGCTGAGTTTGTGATGATCGCGGACGCAGGACATTCTGCTATGGAAACTGGCATTACCAGCGCATTAATTGCGGCAACTGAGAAATTTAAAGCTTTAAACTAACATTTAGCATGGCATTCATAAATCCCGATAAAATTGCAAAGCTTAAAAATTTTGCAAAGCTAGAAAATTTAGCGCATCACCCAGCGCTGAATAAATCAATTAACGCTTACGCCAAGCGAGAGTACGCTACGCCGCTGTTTGTGCTGCGCGAGACTTTGGCTGGATTCGGGCGTCATAATGTATTTGGCATGTCAGCCTCTTTATCTTTTTATGCATTATTTGCCTTAATCCCTTTAGTGTTGTTGATTTTCTTTTTACTCAGCCATTTGGTATTTTCATCCGATTACGCCATCGTTAAACTAGCCATTCTCACGGGTAATTTATTGCCTGATTTAAGCAGTAAAATTATGGTAGAAGTGTATAGCGCTGCCCAAACCAAAGCAGCTTGGGGCGCGTTAGGTTTATTTGTGTTGCTATGGACCATCACGCCGCTGGCAGGTGCCATGCGCTCCTCGTTCTATAACATATCTTCAATGGTAGAAGCGCCTTCCTATTTCAAGCGAAAATTTAAAGATGTGGTTTCTGTGCTTGGTATTTTGATCCTGTTTTTTCTGTTTACATTTGCTGGGCTTATTATTGAAAAAAGCATTCGCTTTTTAGCGGTGCATTTATCGGTCACGGAACTCAATATAGTTGCTTCATTGGGCACGCTATTGCTTACCACTCTATTAATCAGCATATTTTACAAGGTGTTTTTTCCTATGCGGGTTGCGTTTGTGCACTTGTTGTTTGGTGCGCTGTTAACGGCCTTGCTATGGTTATTCATGCGCCCTGCATTTGGCTTATTTTTATCGCTCAACCAAAATTACGGTGCAATTTTTGGTGGCATGAAAACCATGTTTATATCGATTACTTGGTTATATTTAAACTTTGCGGTGTTTTTGTTGGGCACTGTACTCATCGCTACCTTACGCAAAACAGATGTATTACTACTCAAACGTTTATTTAATGGTGTACCCAATAAAAATAATTATATAGAAGCGCTGATGCGCCGTTACGGGCTGGTGTTACATCAGGGTGAATACATTTTTGAGCGCGGTAATAGTGAGCGCAATCTGTATTATTTGGCAGAAGGTAAGGTCAACCTTACTAATAACGGTAAAATTTTACGTGAACTAGTAGCAGGCGATCATTTTGGTGAGCTGGCAATGCTCAGCAAGCAACCCACCACTTCGGATGCGATTGTTGCCTCTGAAGAAGCGCGTATTATTGTTGTTTATGCCGAAATTATTGATACCATATTGCTAGATGACCCTAAAATAGCCATGCTGTTATTAAGGCAAATGGCTGGTAGATTGCAAACAAATTTTAATTAAAATATTTAGATAATATTAAGCATGGCAAATTCATCCTCATCCCAACCTAATCCACAAGAGGTGCAAACCCTTGTAAATGCGTTAAACAACGGCAAACTCGCACAAGCCGAAAGACTTGCCAAAGACTTAATTGCAAAACATGCTGACGTTTTTATTTTGCATCACGTGTTAAGTTTGGCATTAGACGGTCAACAAAAGTATGTGCAAGCGGTCATCAGCTATAAAAACGCACTTAAATTGCAGCCCGAAAAATTTAACCAAAGTTCGACGGATTTGCTGTTTAATTTAGGTATCGCACTTACCCATTTGAATAAGCTAGACGAGGCATCTGCCTCTTATCAACAAGCGATAAAAATCAAGCCGAACTTTTTCGAGGCATATGGCAATTTAGGCACGGTGCTGCAACGCCAAGGCAAACTAGAAGAAGCAATTGCCAATTATCAACGAGGTTTGAAAATCAACCCGCAAGACGCACGCGGCTATTTTAACTTAGGCACCGCTTTACGCGATACTGGCGATTTGCAAGCAGCTGTGAATAGCTATGAAAAAGCCATTGGCTTATTCCCCAATTATACCGATGCACACAATAATTTAGGTGAAACCTTGCGCGACCAAGGCAATATGGAGCAGGCGGTAAGATGCTACCAAGCTGCACTGGCGCTTAATTCTAGCCATGCAAATGCCAACTACAATATGGCAGAATTTTTGTACTTGGCCAAACAATACGATGCGGCGATTCCATATTTCGAACGCTCGCAGCTGGACGATTGGCAAGAGAGACGCTTATATTGCCTGTATAAAGCCGAAAAGTTCGATGCCTTCAAAGCCAGTAGGGATGCGCTTGCTAGCGGCACAAAAAATACCTCACCTTTTTTAGCAACGCTTTCAACCCATTACAGCATTAACTTTAATGAGCCAGACCCTTACAATTTTTGTAAGAGCGGGCTAGATTTTGTGTATCAAAATAGCATTCTTGATAAAAATAGTGCGCTTTTAAAAGACCTGCTAAACGACATTCATACGGCAGATATTGCCGAGCGCAAACAAGGTCGTTTAACCAACGGTCAGCAGTCCGCTGGTAATTTATTCAAGCGGCCAGAAGCCTCGTT
>JANLWF010000108.1:0-3079 GCA_031364385.1 Methylotenera sp. | reverse complement strand
AATTCACGGTGTGTACATCCTCGCGCAAAACGCCGCAGGCTTGGTAGTCATCGATATGCATGCCGCGCACGAGCGCATTATGTACGAGCAACTGAAAAACGCGCTGGATGACAACGCGGTCAGTATGCAGCCCTTGTTAATACCAGTCAGTTTTAATGCCGACAGATTAGAAGTTGCAACCGTGCAAGAAGCTTTATCCAGCAATGACTCCAGCTTAAGCCAACTCGGTTTCGATATCGCCATTCTCTCGCCCAATACGCTTGCCGTACGGGCAGTGCCGACAATGCTGCAAAATGCCGACGCAGTAAAACTAGCGCGCGATGTGCTAAAAGACTTACGCGAATACGGCGCTTCACGTGCGCTTACAGAACGCCGAAATGAGCTGCTAGGCACCATGGCCTGTCACGCTGCCGTGCGCGCTAACCGCATTTTAACCATCACTGAAATGAACGCCTTACTGCGTGATATGGAAGCCACAGAGCGCAGCGGTATGTGCAACCACGGCCGCCCAACGTGGTTTCAAGTTTCGATGCAGGATTTGGATAAGATGTTTATGCGGGGGAAATAGTCTTGATGTTGTGGAATACAAGAGCTGATGCAATTTTGTATTTAGAAAAAGAGAACCCAACAAAACTGGCTTTTCTTTTAGAACTATTTGATGCTATTGACCGTTTGGTCGATTGTTATGAAAAACATTCGATATCTGACACTTACGCTCGAATTTGCGGACTGACCCTGCTAAAAGCAAAGCATTTAGTAGTAGGTACGTTCAGCTTGATTCTTGATGGACTAGGGCAGGAAGCGGGAGCACTAATTAGACCCTTCGTTGAATATACAGAATTATTGACATATTTTAGAAGCTTTCCTGACCAAGTTGAAAATGTTGCCGATGATAATTTCCCTACTGCTGGCGAAAGAGCCAAGGCTATTAACGGAGGTTATAAAGATCTTCGAAAATATCTAAACTTACATGCTTCGCACAGTTCTTACAGCTATTATGCCTTGTCGCATTTGTTAGAACTTGGAAGTTTTAAATTTAAAAAAAGTCAGCATAATGTTCCTGTAGTGCTGGACAGAAACTTTAAAGTTCTTTCTGTGCAGGTTTGGATTTTACTTCGTGAGGCTACGCTGAATGTTAAAAGATTAAATTTGACAGAGTTTGATGAGCTTGCGGATTGCGTCGATAGTTTGCATTTAAAATTATTGCAAGAATTCAAATTGAATACAGTAGAATAAAAGTGCATAAAGTGATATTTCTCATGGGACCAACCGCCAGTGGCAAGACTGGCGCGGCGGTTCACTTATATTCCAAGCTGCCAGTTGAAATTATTAGCGTGGATTCTGCGCTAGTTTTTAAGGATATGAACATCGGTACTGCCAAGCCAGACAGGGCTACCTTGGCAGCCGCACCACATCATTTAATTGATATTATTCCACCAGCCGAAGCGTATTCTGCCGCTAATTTTCGCGGTGATGCTTTGCGTTTGATGGCGAAAATTACTGCGCGTGGCAGAATTCCGCTATTAGTAGGTGGCACGATGTTGTATTTTAAGGCGCTGGAGGGTGGCTTGAGTGGTTTGCCAGAGGCAAGCCCTGCGATACGCACCAAACTTGACGCAGAGGCCGCAAAAATAGGTTGGCCAGCCATGCATAACAAGCTTGCTAGTATAGATTCAGCAACCGCCGCACGCCTCATGCCAAACGATATGCAACGTATTCAACGCGCGTTGGAGGTTTATGAGATTACAGGCGAAACCATGAGCAGCCTTTTCGCCAAACAAACTTCTGAGGTTTTGCCATACAAGGTGTTAAAAATAGCGCTCATCCCCAGCAATCGTAGCGTGCTACACGCAAGGATAGAAGCGCGATTTGACGATATGTTAAAACAAGGTTTGGTGGACGAAGTAAAAAACTTGCTAAATAAATATCAGCAATTGACCGCAGAATCTACGGCCATGCGTTGTGTGGGCTATCGACAAGCATTAGAGCACCTTGCAGGGCAGTATGATTTAGCAGAATTGCGAGATAGAGGCATTTTTGCCACGCGGCAATTGGCAAAACGGCAACTCACTTGGCTACGCGGTATGAATGACACGATGGAATTGGATTGCTTGAATCCCGAGCTAAATAGATTAGTATTTAACGAAATAAAGCAATTTTTGGGATAAAAATACTACACGTCATTCCGACGAAGTGGTTTTAGCAGGCAACTGCGCAAAACGTTACGAACGCGCCACCACGCCTTTATTTTTTAATCGCAGCAATATTGCAGCCAGCGGGTATTTTAGTCATGCTGCAAGAGTATTCATCGGGCGGCGATTTGCGTCACGGTTTAATTTTTATGTCAGCATATATGCTTGTTCAACAGAGCGCGACTTTTTGGTCTAAACGCCTCACGCTGTTTACCTTCAGCGCTACTTTATTTGGCTGTATTTTATTGGCCCGTTTGTTTGATGTGTGGAATTTTGAGGGCAAATTAATTGGTGTAGTACTGGGCGTTCCGCTCATTTGCATTGCCTACGCGCTTCAGCAATCGCGCCATTTGGCAATTGCGTCATTTTGGTATTTTTTAGGGGCTGTGTTGCTGATGTGGTCGGTATTCGAGACGGTTGAAAATACTCCATTTGAGCTGCTATATCTTGGCTTATCAGCGCTGCTGATATTTGTCAGCACCACTGTTAGAAGCCGCGCACTGCTTACCGTTAGCACGTTGTCGATGTTGGTGTACATTGGCTATTATACGGCTGAATATTTTGCCAATACACTCGGCTGGCCGATTGCTTTGGTAGTGATTGGCGTTGCTTTAATTGGCATCAGCTCAATGGCAGTTAAATTAAATAATAAATATATAAAAACAAACAGTTAAATAAGTTACTTAAAGTATATTATAAATATTTTTTGATACGATCTGCAGCTTCAACGCATTCATCCAAGCTGGCGACTAAAGCCATGCGAATGAAGTTTTTGCCAGGGTTTTGGCCATGCACTTCACGCGCCAAAAAACTGCCTGGCAGCACGGTAATATTGAGGTCACGGTATAATTTGATGGCTAATTCCGTATCTGAAATATTACCTTTTG
>JANLWF010000077.1:0-5061 GCA_031364385.1 Methylotenera sp. | reverse complement strand
CAATGGCTATTCGCGCGTCGCAATCGTTACCGGTGCTTCTTCTGGCATTGGAGAAGCGACTGTGAGAAAATTCATTGCAAGTGGCTATGGAGTCATTGGCAATGCCCGTAACGCAGAAAAACTGAGTGCGCTTGAAAAAGAGTTAGGGCAAGCATTTTGCGGTATACCAGGCGATGCAGTCAAGCTTACAATATTAGAAAAGCTATTTGCTGCTGCAATCAAACGCTTCGGAAAGCCAGCTGACATTGTTGTCGCGAATGCGGGTCGAGGCTTAGGCGGGTCAGTCAAAGATGCGGATTTGTCTAAGTTCGAAGAGATGCTCAAACTTAATGTGACTGGCACCTTGGCTCTACTACAAAAGGCTGCCCAAAAAATGGTGGATCAAAAGAAATCAAACTACCCCGAACAGTCTGCGGATATAGTTGTCATTGGCTCAGTAGTTGGAAGACACATATCTCCATTTAGCGCGGTTTACGGTGCCACCAAGTTCGCTGTCCACTCACTAACTGAAGGATTACGTCGCGAGGTGGGGCCAAAAGGCATTCGCGTGTCGCTAGTTGAACCTGGCATCGTAATCAGCGGGTTTCAGGATGCAGCGGGCTACGGAGACGGTCTTGTGCAGGACTTCAATGATAAATTTGGTCCATTGTTGCACGGGGATGATGTGGCTAACGCAATTTACTTTATCGTTACACAACCACCAAATGTTCATATCAGCGACATTATGATTCGTCCAACGCGACAGGATTATCCATAATTCAGGCCAGGATTGTTATGACGATCATTGCCTAAGAATAAACAACTAAATTGGACGGCATTCTTTGAAATACTGCTTTTGGCCGTTTGTGACCTTTGCTTATATTAAGCAGCCCCTGTGATTGAGTTAAATAAATACTAAGAATAATTACAACCTATTAAAGCTTCAAATTCTTTAACTGGTATTGGTTTACTGAAAAAATAACCTTGATATAAATTACAACCATATTGTTTCAAAAAGGCCAATTGCTGATCTGTTTCTACTCCTTCTGCAATAACACTCATTTTGAAGTTATTCGCTAGTCCAATAATCGTTTTTATCATGACAGCATCACTGCTATCCGTTGCAATGTTAGCAATAAACTGTTGGTCAATTTTGATTTGATCAAATGGCAATTGTTTGAGATAAGATAATGATGAATAGCCAGTTCCGAAGTCGTCAAGTGAGAGGCTAATGCCAATTTCTTTTAATCTCGTCATCTTAGCCACCACTAAATCAAGGCTTTCTAATGCAACGCTCTCAGTCAATTCTAACTTTAGATTTAATGGATTAACATGATGCTTATCTATTTGCAACTTCACCATTTCCACAAAATCTGGCTCTTTGAATTGCACTGCACTTATATTGACTGCAAGTATTAGATCGCTGGTTTTTTCATCTAGCTTCCATATTGCTAATTGTTTGCAGGCCGCATTTAGTACCCAAACTCCTAGGTCGCAAATAAGAGCACTTTCTTCAGCAATCGGAATAAAATCAGAAGGAGGAATCAATCCACGCTCAGGATGAATCCAGCGTATCAATGCTTCAGCACCTATTGGCCTATTGTCACTATTCATTTGAATTTGATAATAAAGCTTCAACTGATTGTTAGCAATGGCTAAGCGAATATCTGTTTCAATTGCTGCACGATTTTCGACTGACTTCTGTAACTGAATGTCAAAAAACCTTACTCTGTTCCTTCCAAGACTTTTGGCTTTGTACATTGCCATATCTGCATGGTTGATTAATTCATCAACCGATTTATCATTGCCGTAAAAAAGATTAACGCCAATACTGGCGGAACTAAGATAATCTTGTGAACCGAGATTATATTCTTGGGCTAAGGTGGTAAGTATTTTTTCAGAAACGCGAGAAATGTTTCTTAAAGCATCTTCCTCATTTTGACCAAGATTTTCAACGAAAATCGCGAACTCATCACCTCCTATACGGGCAACAGTGTCTACTTTTCTCACACTTCTCTTTAAACGATTCGCAACCTCTTTCAAGAGCATATCCCCTAGCCCGTGGCCTAATGTATCGTTAATCATTTTAAATTTATCGATATCAATAAATAGTATTGCGCCAAATTGTTGTTTTCGCGATGACGTTAAAAGGGCAATATGAAGTCTATCAATAAGTAAACTTCGATTTGCTAAACCTGTCAGAGAGTCATAAAACGCAAGCTGGTGAACTTCTTCTACCATTTCTTTAACATTTTTTACCACTAGCCATAAAGCTAAAGCATAGGCAATCAATCGCATGAAATGCCAGCCCCACCATAACCGATCCCACAGCTCGGATGTAGCGAAAAGAAGAGAAGCGACTCCAAACAAAAGACATTGAAATGAAAAAAATTGATCTTCATTTTTTTTAGAATTTCTTTGGCATATATAAAGCTTTGTTGCAGCCAACAGCATCAATAGACCGCTACCTATACTTAGAAATTTAGAAAAATAAGTGAAGCCCCCTGAGGAAATCATCAAGGGTACTTGCATAGGTAATGCAAGACTTAATAAGCTTATCAATACCGCTATAGTTATTGCGAAAACTGGTAGGTATTTGATTGTGTTCTTAGTCGTATTATCTGGTAACCATACACTTGCAAAGAAAATAGCACCAACCAAACTTGCAGCGCTATGGAACCAGACAAAATTATTACCAGGCGGCATGATTGCATGGATTCCATCCAGAAAACCCATTGCTAACAATGCGGCTGAAATAGAATAATTAAAACTACTTCCCCTATTTGTGTAATTCAGCCGAACCAACAAGTAAGCGACCATTACAGCGATAATCGCTCCAGCCATTTCAATCGCAGCATGCAAAGGAAGATTTTCTAAGTACATGGGCTGCGCCAAATTTTAAACATGACCATATTAGGAAGGTTTCTTGATGACAACGAATGTATTAGTTTTGCATTTTTGAATTGCATTAATATAACTGGTTTTGAAAGTCATTTTTATTATTCTAGTGAATAAATAAATTCATTTTATAGTATGAAACAGTATATTTGCTCAAAATTGTAGAATACTTAAATAGTAAAAAATGAAAATTAAAGTTTAGATGAACTGGAATCGGCTAATTCTAGCGATGCAAGCCGTTTACTATTTATTGAAACGTGAAATTTTTGACGAGCATTAGCGAGACTTAACGATTGATGGCGAGCATATATCATATAAAAATCAATAATTTATATTAAATGTTAAACATATTTTGAAATCGAGCATGAGTTCGACCTTTTTTGATTCATAACTTTAGCTCTGTGTTCTATCTTGACCTTGTATAAATCGCTTCATATTTAAATAAAAACAATATAATCAATAGGTTATATTTTAACACTATCGATATTAATATGCTATTTTATATATAGTTAATTGACATTTTGACACAGCCGCGACCCATTGCAGTCCATCACCTTCATCCAAAGCGAACAGTTGGGCGTATACGCTTCAAGACAGAATTGTTCATGGTTTCAACTCTTTGGTTTTAATTAGTAAGAAACATGAATAATGAGGTGAGTAAAATTGCTTAAATTCTATTTTTAACATTGATAAAATCAATGTTAAATTTCAAATTGACTTGTGTGAAATTTAGCTCGAAACTCAAGCTTTGCAAGGATGCAAGGTCGCTAAAGTTAGTTGAGTTTAAATATTTCCCAGCGATATTTTGCCCAATAATAGGCATCCATAATAGACAGCGCATAAATAAAAATGCCGCCAGCAAGTTTGCCCACCATTGAGATGTGTGGCTGTGCGAGGTTGAAAGTAATCAAACCTAATATAATCATAAAACTGACCATCACCAAGCCTTTAAGCGGTGTGTTATTGACCACCTGCCCCATGCCTGGCAATAAAATAGCAATTAGCATTACCCATTTTGACGCTAGCGGTGGTTTAACTTCTGCTGCTTTATCTGGTTTAGCTTTAATTTCATCACTTTTCATTATGTAGCTTTCTGATAGTTTACTTTTCTAAAATATTACGTTGCTTGTTCTAGCGTTTGAGAAATGGCGATGGCTTGTTTTATCAACGATTCTACAAGCTCTTTACTAATGGGCGTGTCGTGATATACCGCATTACGCATAATCAAATACTCACCACGATCTGCCTGTTTGGCCATGTAAGTCAGCCGCACTAACTCGGGCATAATAAGCAGTTCTTTCATTTTTAAATCACTGAATAGTGCTGGCACAAGATGCTCCAGAAGGCGCATATCTACTGGCTTATGAAGGTACTTAATAATGGCATGTTGCGGCCAAGTTGGCGGAATGGTTAAATTGCCATCCCACTGCCAAGAAGGGCTATAAAACTCATTGCCAGCTGGTCTCACAATCATATCTAGGCTGCCAATACTGGTTTTATTAGCGATTACTTTTACCAACAACCACAGTGGTGGTAATTTACGCCACGCGATAGTGTCTTCCACAATGCTGAGTGCAACTTTGTTGCCAGCATATTCGCCGTGCAACACTGGCAAGTTCGCTTTATCTTGCGAAATCCGCGCGTTTTGCAGCAATGCCGTGCAATCTTCAAACACAGCGCTTCTAGCTAACAGTTTGCGCTTGACATCACGCTGGTATTTGCCAAACATTAGCAAACCCAGCGCGGCTAGCAAGCCTACATACACTATATTCATTGACTAATTAATAGCCTTTTGGACGTGGCCACGGCATAGTGAATTGATCTGCACGTTTGACGAACTTATAGCGACGTAACACGAACCAGATTGAAGCTAAAATATAAAACGCCATAATCGACAGCAAGGTTGCACCATAGCCGAGGAAAGTCGCGAAATAAGTTGCAATACACAGCACTAGCAACGTAATCGCGGGTAGAGGATGAAACGGATGAATATAGCCGCGATGGATGCTGCCGAGTGGCCACATTTTTCTAAACTTAATCATGTTGAAAGTCATGAAGGTGTAACCCAGCAAGCCTGACAAGATAGAGAAAGTAATCACTTGATCGAGCAAGCCCGTAAAGGCAAACGAGATGGCAATTGGCACCAAGAAAATAATGCTGCGATAAGGCGTGCGGTATTTAGGA
>JANLWF010000072.1:0-10784 GCA_031364385.1 Methylotenera sp. | reverse complement strand
AATACTGCATAACCAATCATGGCAGGGTTAAACGGGTTATAGCCCAAGCCGCCATAGAGCTGCTTGGCGACCACAATTGCAAATAATGTACCGACCACAATCAACCACCATGGCGCAAGTGGAGGTATGGCTAGCGCCAATAACCATGCCGTGACTACGGCGCTGTAATCCATAAGAAATGGTTGAATAGGGCGCTTGCGAATCTTAAGCATCGCCGCCTCAGCGGCCAATGCGGTAAGGGTGGCCAGGGCAATAGTCACCAAAATGCCGCCACCAAACGCCCACGCGTAGGCGATGATGCCAGGCACAAGCGCCAGCAGCACTTTCAGCATCATGCTGCCAACGGAAGGTGCGTTAGAAATGTAAGGTGAGCGGTTCAATTTAATCTTTCTTAACTAATCTTCTAGTCTTCTTTGGTCACGTTTTGTTTAGCCGCTTCAGCAGCAACTTTCGCGGCCTTAGCACGCGCTATTGCTGCGGCGATTTTTGTATGTTTATCTTCATCAATAGCAGGTTTTTCGCTGGTGGTTTCAATGCCAACCGCTTGCCTTCTGGTATCAATTTCGGCGATTTCTTTTTTTACCGTTTCGTCTGCGTCAGCCACGTTTCTAGGCGCGTCGCCCTGTGCTGCCGCTGCAGCTTTTGCAGCTTTGGCGCGCTCTATTGCGGCGGCAATTGCGGCCTGTTTGCTAGAAGCCAGCGCTTCTTTTTTAACATCGCCAGCATCCGCATGGATATTGCCCTCTAGGGTAGGGCTTGCTTGTGCATCTAGTGCTTTTTTCGCCGCTTCTTCTTTGCCCGCAGCTGCACGTTCCGCATGTTTTTGGGCGCGCTCTAGTTTCTCACGCTCGATTCTTGCCAATCTAAAATCGTTGCGTTCACGTGCTAAATCAGCGGCTTCGTGGGCTTTGTCGATGGCGATAATTTCGCTTTTGGCGTAGCGATAATATTGCACCAACGGGATATTACTTGGGCAAACGTAGCTGCACGCGCCGCATTCGATGCAATCAAATAATTTGTAATCGTTGGCTTTTTCAAAATTATCCGATTTTGCGAACCAATATAACTCTTGCGGCTGCAAATTCACGGGGCAGGCATCGGCACAGCGTGCGCAGCGTATGCACGGCATTGCAGGTGGCGGTTGCGCGAACAAATTAGGCGATGCTGCAATAATGCAGTTGGCAGCTTTGGTAATTGGCACATTTTCTGTCGGCAAATCAAAGCCCATCATCGGCCCACCCATAATATAGTGCGTGGTTTTTGGCTTGGCACCGCCCGCAGCTTTTACTAAGTGTGGCAAAGGCGTGCCGAAAAGCACTTCAAAATTTTGTGGATTTTGCACATTGCCCGTCATCGAAACGATACGGCTAATCGATGGCTCGCCCAGCTCAAAATAATGATACAGCGCCAGCACTGTCGCTACGTTAAACACTTGCAGACCCACTTCGGTAGAGCGTTTGTCGTGTGGAATTTCTGTGCCAAGCACTAAATGTACGAGCCTTCTGGCATCGCCGCTTGGGTAAAGTGTAGGCACGACAACGACTCGCATGTTAGTGCTTACTACCGCTGCTTGCATCGCTGCGGCGGCTTCTGGTTTGTTATCTTCAATGCCAATTAATACGCGTTCTGCGCCCAGTAAGTGCTGTGCAATTGTAATGCCTTTAACGATTTCATCCGCACGCTCGCGCATCAGCATATCGTCACAAGTAATGTAGGGCTCGCACTCGGCAGCGTTAATAATCAGGGTATGCACGCCCGATTTGCCATCAGAACGTAATTTTATATGCGTTGGGAAAGTTGCACCTCCCAAGCCCACAATGCCCGATAAACGCAAACTTGAAACTAGATTTTTTCTGTCAGTATTGCGCCAATCCTGTGATTTTTTTTCAATCCAAGTGTCTTTGCCGTCGGGAATGATAGTAATACACCGATCTGGCAAGCCTGAAGGGTGTGGAATAATCGCATCTTCAATCGTAGAAATAGTGCCCGATGTGGTGGCGTGAATGGCCGCGGATACTGCGCCTTCTGCCTCGGCCAGTAGTTGGCCTTTTAACACGTAATTACCAATGCTGACTTTAATTTTAGGAATATTGCCGACGTGCTGGCGTAGCGGCAACACAATTTTTTCGGGCAGGCTTAATTGCGCTATCGGTAATTGGGTCGATTGCGCCTTGTTTTCGGGCGGATGTACACCGCCATGAAACGGGAATATTTCTTTGGCAGATTTTAAAAGGCTGGCTAAATTAACTAATGCGTTCATAGGTTGTTGTTTTTAAACGTAGTCTAAACGGTAAATTCGGGCTTAATAGGGAGACTTTTAATTGGAATAACAGGGTATTTCCATTTCCAATTATCGGGCGTTACTGCAATAGGCTCCATGCTAATGCAATCGACAGGACACGGTGCTATACATAACTCGCAGCCAGTACATTCACTGGCAATAATGGTGTGCATGTGTTTGGCTGCGCCTAAAATCGCATCGACTGGGCAGGCTTGAATGCAAAGCGTGCAGCCAATACAGATTTCTTCATCAATAAACGCGATGGCTTTGGGTTTTTCTACTCCATTTTCGGCGTTAAGAGGTTTGTACTCCATGCCCATGAGTTCTGCTAGCGCGCGTACGCCTGTGTCGCCGCCTGGCGGACATTGGTTAATATCGGCGCGGCCTTCGGCAATGGCCGTGGCATAAGGTTTGCAGCCTGGGTAGCCGCATTGACCACATTGCGTTTGCGGCAAAATGGCATCAATACGTGCGATTAAAGGATCGCCCTCTACTTTAAATTTGAGTGCGGCATAGCCCAGTAGCGCGCCTAAAGCTAGCGCTAGGCCAATCATGATGTATAAAGCAGTCAACACTTTCTATAAAGCTCCAAAAAAATGCAAGTTTCGCAGTCTTGAAACTTTAGGCCAGACAAGGCGCGCGCAAAAAACGTTTGCGCGGCATATGGGATATATGTAAGCAGACGTTTTTTTGTAAGCAATGCGGTATGGCTTTAATAATTGCATTTTTAATACTTGTCGAGTCCTGCAAAGCCCATGAAGGCAAGACTCATTAATGCTGCGGTGATCATGGCAATGGCCGAGCCTTGAAATACTTTGGGCACATCAGCGGCTTCTAATCGCTCGCGCATGGAGGCGAATAAAATCAGCACTAGCGAGAAACCTACCGCACCACCAAAGCCGAACAAAGCCGATTCTATTGGCCCTTGGCTGGTTTGCGCATTGAGTAAAGGTATGCCCAGCACCGCGCAATTAGTGGTGATGAGCGGCAAGAAAATACCAAGCATTTGGTAAAGCAGCGGAAAGCTTTTTTCCATGACAATCTCGGTAAATTGCACCACGCCCGCGATGACCACAATAAACGACAAAGTGCGCAGGTATTGCAAGTTGTTAGGCTCAAGCAAATAATAGCTAATTGCCCAGCTAGTCATGCTGCCAATCGTTAATACAAATGCGGTTGCGGCCGCCATGCCTATGGAAGCTTCCAGCTTTTTGGAAACCCCCATAAAAGGACATAAGCCCAAAATTTTAACCAGCACAATATTGTTGACCAACACCGTGCCAAGCAAAATCATAATGTAATGATGAAAGTCTATTGCCATATCCTGTTTTGCTTGATAAAAAATACTTGATGAAAAATTGCTTTATAAATACTAATGCTAAATTATAGCGCGATTATACCCCGATTTAAGCAGGCTATAAGCCCGTAGTTTGTAATGCACTCAACCAAATCGACACTGATACGTTGTAGAAGTTAACTATTAATATGCAATATTAAAGACATTTTTATATATTTAAAAAGAATGTTTAATTATATTTTTAGAATTATTTATTATATAAAATTTATTTGAAGCTTGATTAATAGGTGTTTTCGCATTATGTATGGAGTTTCGGTTAAAATAGCGTTTTTACTTAGCAGGTTTTGATATGTTGCAAGGCAGTATGGTAGCTATTGTCACGCCGATGTTTGAAGATGGCAGTTTAGATTTAGATTCACTGCGCGACTTGATTGATTTTCATATCGATGCGGGCACGGATGGCATCGTGATTGTGGGCACCACGGGTGAATCGCCCACGGTGGATGTGGCTGAGCATTGCTTGTTGATTAAAACTACGGTAGAACATGTGGCAGGACGCGTCGCGGTGGTCGCAGGTACGGGGGCCAACTCTACCACTGAGGCGATTGAGCTCACGGCCAAAGCGAAAACCTTAGGGGTGGATGCATGTTTGTTGGTAACGCCATACTACAATAAACCCACACAAGAGGGTTTATATCAACACTTTGCAGCAGTTGCGGCGGCGGTGGACATTCCACAAATTTTGTACAATGTGCCAGGCCGTACTAGTTGCGATATGAGTAACGATACGGTACTAAGATTGGCCAGCATTAAAAATATAGTCGGCATTAAAGACGCCACTGGCAGCATAGAGCGCGGCACAGATTTGCTATTACGCTGCCCTAAAGACTTTGCCATTTATAGTGGCGATGATGCCACGGGCATGGCTTTAATGCTGCTTGGCGGGCATGGTGTGATTTCAGTGACTGCCAATGTTGCGCCGAAGTTGATGCATGAAATGTGTGTGGCGGCAATGGCTGGAAGTGTTAAAAAAGCCTGTGAAATTAATGCAAAATTATTTGGCTTGCATCAAAAATTATTTGTTGAAGCAAACCCAATCCCAGTGAAATGGGTGTTGCAACAAATGGGTTTAATTCAAGCGGGCATACGCTTGCCGATGGTAAATTGTTCAGCGCAATATCACGATGTGCTACGCGCTGAAATGAAAAAAGCAGAAATTGCTTAGTAAGATTTGTTTAAATATAAATGCTGAATGCTTAAATGCTGAATGCTCAATTGGTGGTGAAATGATGAAACAAAATACTATACACAAGTTAATTGCAATGGCGCTGCTTACTTCATTGTTAAGTGCTTGCGATTCCATTCCATTTATCGATAATACGTCTGATTATAAAGGAGCAGGACGCTCTAAACCTTTGGAAGTCCCACCCGATTTAACCTCGGTGCGCTCGAGTGATGCCTACAGCGTGCCAGGCGGCACTACAACGTATAACACTTATAACCAAGCTCAAGATGGGCAAGAAGCAGGCATAGAAAAAGTGTTGCCAAATTCTGATGGCGTGCGTATGGAAAAAGCAGGCGCGCAGCGTTGGTTGGTAGTCGATGCGCCTGCAGAAAAGGTCTGGCCTGTAGTGCGTGAGTTTTGGATAGATCAAGGCTTTGCAGTACGCGTGGAAAATGCAGACACGGGTGTGATGGAAACTGAATGGATTGAGGCGGATGCGATTAAAGCCGCAGAGGGAAAGAAAAATATAGGCGAAAAATTTGATAAATGGCTAGATAAGCTCTCAGGCTTTGCCGATAGACGTAAATTTCGCACGCGTTTAGAGCGTGGTGAAAAAGAAGGCTCAACCGAGATTTACATGACGCATCGCACCGTTACCAGTGCACCAGATGACGGGAAAAACAAAGTTAGAACCAACTATGGCGAAGTTGAAACTGGCTATCGTTTAGATGGCACAAAGTCAGATAAAACGGTTGAAGAAAACGCCGCTGAATTAGATGCAGAATTACTACGTCGTTTGATGGTGAAATTGGGCGTGACAGAAAAACGTGCGCAAGAAATTGCTGCAAATCCAGTCGGTGAAAAACGCGCAGAGGTAGTGAAAGAAGCCGATAGCAGCGTGACACTTAATTTGAATGATCCGTTTGATCGCGGCTGGCGTCGTGTTGGTTTGGCGTTAGATAGAATTGGCTTTGTGACTGAAGATAAAGACCGCTCAAAAGGCCTGTTTTTTGTGCGCTATGCCGATGTGGATATTGACAGTGGGCCTGCCAAGAAAAAAGGCTTGCTAGATAGTCTAGCGTTTTGGAAAGATGACGAGCCTGAAGTGGAAAATAAATCTAAACCAAAAGATGAAAAAACCATTGTGGATAAGCTCAAATTTTGGAAAGGTGATGATGGAAAAACCGACCCAGCCAAGCAATATCGTATTAAAGTGACCGAAACCGAAAATGGCGGTAGCCGCGTTAATGTGGTGGATAGCGAAGATAAAAACAACCGTAGCACTACAGCTAATCGCATTATTTCATTGTTATACGATCAGCTCAAGTAGTTGGCAGTTGAAATAATGCGCTTCGCGTCACCAATAATATAATGCGCTTCGCGTCACTAGGCAGCGGCAGTGCTGGTAACTGCTTGGTGATAGAGAAAGCGTCCACACGATTGCTGCTAGATTGTGGTTTTGGTGTAAGCGAGCTTGTGAAGCGCTTACAGCGTTTAGATTTAGCACCAGAGCAAATTTCAGGCATTTTGGTCACGCACGAGCACGACGACCACGCCAAAGGCGCTTTTAAGTTTGCAGCAAAATATAACGTTCCCGTCTGGCTATCTCATGGCAGCTTAAAAATGTGCGAGCGTTATCTGCCAGAAAATGCACCAGATAAAGCAAAGGTCTCGCTAAATATCATTGATAGTCACACCAAATTTCAAATAGAACACATTGAAATTTCACCTTATCCAGTGCCGCACGATGCGCGCGAACCGACTCAATTCACTTTTACCGACGGGCAAACAAAATTGGGTGTGCTAACCGATGCTGGCGCATCTACACAGCACATAGAGCAAGTGTTGAGCGGCTGTGATGCCCTAGTGTTAGAGTGTAATCACGATTTAAATATGCTGGAAAATGGTGCTTATCCATATTCACTCAAAAAGCGCGTCGGCAGTCGGCTTGGGCATCTAGATAATGCCAGTACGGCAGCGCTATTGGCTAAGTTAGATAATAGTAAACTCAAACACATTATCGCTGCACATTTAAGTGCTAAAAACAACACACCAGAGTTGGCCAAAAAAGCACTGAGCCAAGTGTTGAATTGTGAGCATGACTGGGTAGGTATTGCCGCACAAGACGCGGGATTTGCTTGGCGAAGTTTTTAGCCGTCACTTAATTAAGCGCAAAAAAAAGCCGACTATAAGTCGGCTTTTTTATTAAGCAAAAAACTGATTGCTTAAAAACTTACTTTGCAGCTGGCGTAGGAGCAGCTTCAGCAGTAGCAGCAGCGTCTGTTGCAGCAGCAGCAGCGTCTGTTGCAGCAGCAGCAGCATCGCCAGCAGCAGCAGCAGCGTCAGCAGCAGCAGGAGCAGCAGCATCAGATGCAGCAGCAGCTTCAGTTGCAGCAGTAGCAGCTTCGCCAGCAGCTTCAGTTGCAGATTGTGCAGCATCAGTTGCAGCAGAAGCAGCTTCTTCAGCAGGTTTTTCGCCACAGGCGGTTAAAGCAAGCGCTAATAATGCAGCTAATAGAGCGGAACGTGTCATTTTTTTTCCCTTACGATATGAACTAAAGTTAAACCAGTTACGGCGGGCTACATTAGCCCAACCGAGTGCTGTGGATTTTACCAGCAAATAAAAAAAATTCCACTCATTTTTTTGATGAACAGGCAGTTTTAATAGAAAAAGTCGTTATTTTGCAACAATTTACGTCTCAAACTTAAAAAAACTAATCGGCTTGTTGAGATGCTGGCATTTTTCTGGTGAAATACGTTTTGAATATGTAGAGTTATGGCGGTAATCACCAATTTGATTTCGAGATTTTTTATAAGCCTAACTTTGTGACAGAAACTGCCTCAGTGGTTTCTTCAAGCAATTCCTCAAAGCGCATATTCAAACTGGCACAAGTTTCCTCATCGTCAAAAGTGTACTTAAAACGTGCTTGGTCAATATGAAAACGTCGACAATAATGGCGTTTATCGGCGATGATGAAACAATCTTTGGCCACTTTTGCCGCATCATTGGTCTCAAACACCGTCATTTTGTGGCCATAAAGTTTCAATAGCTCAAATAATCGCGGGCTATTATTCACAAAGTGTTCGGTCGATTGCAAAATAATAGTCAGTTTGCTCAAGTCATTTTTGCTTAAAAATTCAAATAACAACTCAAAACGCCCTGCACTGGTGTAATCGCCAAGGACAAAATCTTGGTCAAAAATTAGGAGCTCGTTTTGCGCTTTGGCAATCACTAAATTCAGCGCCGCTTCATAATTACGCTCACCCAATATTATAGTGTTAGGTTTTAGTTCGGTCTCAGACATTGCTCATCCTTACTCATTATTAAAACTGATAAACCCAGCCAAAAATGATTCAAACAAGGCATCGCCAAGAGCCTCATGGATATTGGCTGTCATGGCAGTTGTTTCTAGGAATTTTTTATCTGCAAATCTTTTCATTATGACAACAGTTTCTGCTGATACCACTAATCTTTCGCCATTTAGATAAAAATTATTTTGCGTAAATAACAGCTGAGATTTTAAACTTAAGTACAAAGTTTTTTGGCTTAATCGTTTGGTAAATTCAGTTTTTGATATTTTACGATTCGGCTCAAACACCAAATCTAGCTTGGGTTCAGTCAGATATTTTCCTAAAAAATCGGCGACTTTATCTTTATCCCAAGTGATTTTTTGCAACATGCCGCTTACTTTGTTAATCATGTCAGCGCTAATTTCAGCAGGATGATTTTGTAGCTTTAAATCTGTATCCGCGTACAAGTCCTCTACATACAAAGCGTCAGCGCTGATATTGTCTTGTAGATAACTTAAAAACTCATGTTGCAATTCTTGGGTTTTAGGCGCCCTAAAACCTATCGAGTAAGTCATGCAATCGTCAGATTCTGAAATTCCCCAATGTGCGATTTGTGGCGGCAAGTAAAGCATATCGCCTGCTTCCAGAAGCCATTCTTGCTCGCTTACAAAGTTTTTTAATATTTTTAAAGGCGCACCTTCCACCAAACTTAAATCCGCTGAGTTTTTATTGATGGTCGTCGATATTTTCCAGCGTCGCTTGCCTGTGCCTTGCAGCAAAAACACGTCATACGAATCCATATGCGCCCCAACACCGCCGCCAGCGGGCGCGTAGCTCACCATTAAGTCATCAAGCCGTGCGTGCGGAATAAAATTGAATTGCGCCAATAAATCCGTAGCTTCTGGCAGGTGATGATTCACACTTTGCACCAGCAACGTCCAATTTTTGGCAGGTAACATTGCAAAAACCGCTTCATCAAACGGACTGCTTTTTACTGACCACTTATCTTTATTTTTTTGGTCTTTTTGTTGTTGAATAATGCGCGCTTGCACATCGTCCCCGCAAGCCAAGCCAGCCAAGTCATTGGGTGAAAGCAGGCCTTTAAATTCAGGTAGGGCTTGGCGAATTAATAAAGGTTTTTTCTGCCAATATTCGGCCAAAAATTGGGCGGGCGTTAAGTTGCTTATTAGTTGCAAAGGCTTGTTCATAGCGCTTATTTTAATAGGTTTTTGCCTGTTATAAAATTAAATTGCTCAGGCTTACCATCAGGTATATAGTAAGTTCGTTATGTCATTCTGACGCAAGTAAGAATCTTGTCAAATCAATCACTAGATTGCGGGTCAAGCCCGCAATGACACAAAAAAGTAATTTTAAATATTTTTGGAGTTTTTTAAAATGAATAAGCCTGTAGATTTAGATGTACAAACCTTTCACGGCGGCTGCCCGCATGATTGCCCAGACACATGCAGCATGGTTTATACGGTAAAAGACAAGAAATTAATCTCCGTTACAGGCAATAAAGATCACCCCATGACGCGCGGTGGTTTGTGCGTTAAATTAAAAGATTACGAAAAACGCCATTACCATCCAGACCGCTTGCTGTATCCACTTAAACGCACAGGCGCTAAAGGCAGCAAGCAGTTCAAACGCATTACGTGGGACGAGGCACTGAACGAAATTACCACAAAATGGAAAGCGATTATTGATACAGATGGCCCACACGCCATTATGCCCAACAGCTATTTGGGTAATCAAGGGCTAGTGCATGGATTAAACGGCGGTGATGCGTTTTTTAACCGCATGGGCGCAACGGTGTGTGAGCGCACATTCTGTGGTGAAGGCTCATGCACCGCATGGTTATTGACTGTGGGGCCAACGGCTGGCGTTGATCCTGAAAGCTTTAGCCACTCAAAATACATCGTGATTTGGGCGTGTAACTCTGTCAGCACCAATCTGCACCATTGGTACATTATTCACGAGGCGCAGAAAAAAGGCACAAAAGTCGTCGTCATCGATTCGTACGCCTCCAGAACTGCGAAAGAGGCAGATTGGCATATTGCACCAAAACCTGGCACCGATGGCGCACTGGCGATGGCCATGATAAATGTGATTATTGAAGAAGGTTTAACTGACCAAGATTATGTAGATAATTACACCGTGGGCTATGCAGAGTTAGCCGCACGCGCCAAAACTAGAACGCCAGAATGGGCAGAAGAAATCACAGGCATCCCCGCCGCAGATATTCGCAAATTTGCGCGTGAATACGCCACCACGCCACCAGCAGCAATAAGGCTAGGTGTTGCGCTAGAGCGTACCTATGGCGGCAGCCAAGCCATTCGTGCCGTGACTTGTTTGCCTGCGCTTATCGGCGCATGGCGCCATGTTGGCGGAGGTGCGCTGCAGTTTCCCGTATGGGAACACCCGTATAAATTTGATGTGATTTCGCGCCCTGATTTAATCCCCGCAGGCACACCTGTTGTGAACAACTTGCAGCTAGGCCGCGTACTAACAGGCGAAACCAAGCTGCAAACGCCGATTAAATCGATGATGGTGTGGAACACCAACCCCATTACCCAAGCGCCCGAGACCGATAAAATTATCAAGGGGCTAGAGCGTGAAGATTTATTTACGGTGGTAGCCGAGCACTTTATGTCTGATACCGCCGCCTATGCAGATATTGTGCTGCCAGC
>JANLWF010000050.1:0-12578 GCA_031364385.1 Methylotenera sp. | reverse complement strand
GTTACCCAGAGGGTCATCTATGCGTAGGCCTTCCATCGCCACGCTGCCTTTGAACATATTGAATTGCATTTTGCCATCCATCACCAGCTGCTTGTTTGCATAAGTTATCAGCGGCACTTGCCCATCGATTTTACCCTGCATTTCTGGCCAGCCCAAGGCTTTGCTGAATTGGTTCATACTAATGGGGTCTAGCTGCATTTTTAGGTGCCAAAACCATTGCTGGCTAAGGTAGGCAGCAGAAACATCTTCAAACTTAAGCGCGCCATCCAACACTGGCAGCACTAGGCTAGGCGCAGTGAGCGAGTAGCGGTTTAGCTCAGCTTTTAAATTGGTATTGCCGAGCGGAATTTTTAGCACATGGCCTTTTGAGTAAGCCAGCGTAATGGTTTGTGGCACTTCGTAATCCCACGGAATATGCGCGTTAATGTCGCTTAAGGCAAATTTTCCGTTTAGGTCTTCGATATTTGCATCTTTTAAATTCAGCTCAAAACTCACAGGCTGCAAATTTTTAACGTCTATTTTCCAATCGGCGCGACCGCTTACTTTTAAATTGCCAAAAGCCGATTTCTCTACCATCGGCTTAAGCGCCAGCGCATAAAGCCCTGCAAAATCTACATCTTTGGCACTTACTTTTGCATCTTTCAGCTCTTGGGTTTTAACGTTTATCTCGGCACTGGCAGACATAATGCCAACTTCATCAATTTTTAAATTGGCTTGCTGTATGTTCAACATGGGTGCTTGATAGGTACCGCTAATATTGAACTCGTTGCCGCCTTTAGCAAAATAAAACGGTTGCCAAAACAGCTCGCCCTCGGTCCAGCTAAATAGCCCTTTCCAGTGCCAAATATCTTTTTTTGCAGCATCCTTTTGCAATTGTGCAGAGACTTTTACTTTACCTGTGAGCTTGTCACCCGCGTGTAAGCCAGACGCATCGCTAAAATTAGCATCGGTAAAGCTAATTTCTGTATCCACGCCATGTGCTTGCGGCGTAATATTGATATTGAACGGCACGCGCGTGCGCTCCGCAGTATATAGGCCGCCTGGGCATTGCCATACCTCAACACTTGCTTTTTTGGGAATGAGGCAATGAATTTTTAAGGCAGACCAAACTTTATCGGTCGTTTGCTTAATATCAGAATAAAAAGTCACCGTTGGCTGTACAACGTTATAGCGATAATCTAAATAAATGGTGGGATTTTGTGCCTCTATTTTATTCAGAAAAATATGGCTGGCTTTTACTAACATGGTTGTGTTGGCTTTTAAATCGATAGTAATGTGCGCCTTGTCCAGCCTTGCTTTGCCGTATTCTAACGTCTCTGCCTGCACCACCGCAGTGTCACTGCCCGTTAAATCGAGCGCTATATTGGCCTTGTGCAGCGTGGCATCATCATAGGTAATTTTGTCGGCAGTAATGCTAATGCCGCTGAGAGCGAATGCTGGTTGCGAAAGACTGAGTAAGCAGACGTATATTGCTGCACGCAACATAGTTAAGATGGAAATACACCTGTAGATAAATACCGATCACCTCGATCACACACGATAGAAACGATAACCGCATTTTCTAATTCTTTAGAGAGTTGCAATGCTGTATAAAGCCCGCCGCCACTGGAGATTCCTGCAAAAATACCTTCTTCTGTCGCCAATTTTCGCGTCATATGCTCTGCATTTTTTTGGCTTACAAAACGCAACTCATCCACTCGTTTAGCATCAAAAATAGTCGGCATATATTCCACAGGCCATTTGCGAATACCAGGGATTTGCGCACCGTCTTCGGGCTGCACGCCGATGATTTTAATATTAGGATTCTGCTCTTTTAAATAGCGCGAAACGCCCATAATCGTACCAGTAGTACCCATGCTAGATACAAAATGTGTGATTTTTCCATCGGTATCGCGCCAAATTTCTGGGCCTGTGGTTTCATAATGCGCCAGCGGGTTGTCTTGGTTGCCAAACTGATCCAACACAATGCCCTCGCCTTCGGCTTGCATTTTCATGGCCACATCGCGTGCCAACTCCATGCTGCCGTCTTTTGGCGTCAGCACCAATTCTGCGCCGTAGGCTTTCATGCTTTGGCGACGCTCAATACTTTGATTTTCTGGCATCACCAGCACCATTTTGTAACCACGCATTGCCGCCACCATTGCCAGCGCGATACCTGTATTTCCTGAGGTCGCCTCAATCAGCGTGTCACCGGGCTTGATCTCACCACGCGCCTCAGCACGCGTAATCATGCTATAGGCAGGCCTGTCTTTCACCGAGCCAGCAGGGTTATTGCCTTCTAATTTCAGCAAAATCGTGTTCGTCGTTTCGCCCGCCATGCGCTGCAATTTAACCAGCGGTGTATTGCCGACAAAGTCATCGAGTGTTTTTATATTCATGATTTTTCAAGTGAAAGTTATTATCTGTTATTTTTTAGCAAGAATAAGGCATATGCGCCAAAGCCAATAAAACTGATTAAGGCCAATTGCGGCAGCGTTAACCCTAAAAAAGTCCAATCGATCGCTGCGCAATCGCCTGTACCTTTAAATATTAGCGTGAACATTTTTTTAAGCGGAAAATTCTCAAACATATAATCGAAACCCACGCCGCAATCGGCAATAATTTCGCCTTTATGCGCTTGCAGATACCAATGACGCATTGCCCAGCCAGCACCGCCCATAGCCGTTACTACTTGCAGTGCTGCGAATATTTTTTGCAATATGCTGGCAGGTTTTACAAATGCGCCGATTAAAAACAATACGCCCAAACCCATAAAAAACATGCGTTGCGTGATGCACAGTGGGCAGGGTTCCAGGTTGTATTGGGTTTGAATCGCCAGCGCCAAGATCACCGTGCCGAAACAGGCTGCAAAGCCGATTACATAACCATTTTTACCAGTCAACAACTTGTTTAACATGCTTAAACCTTTTTACAATTTACCAAAATTCTTTTGCCCATCATTCTGGCGTAGGCCAGAATCTAGACAACTCACATGCCTAGTTTTGTCTCAATAGGTAACTACATTAAATTCCACCTCGACTGGATTACCGCCTACGCGGTAATCCAGTCGAGGTTTTTTAACCATTTATTTAAATTGTAATGGATAATTTAGCTTATGGCAGATTATGACATACCCGCATTACAAAAAATCCTAAGCGTCTCGGAATTAAATCGCCTTGCGCGCGAGCTGTTAGAGCAAAGTTTTCCACTTTTTTGGTTGAGTGGCGAGGTGTCTAACTTCACCCGTGCCGCCTCTGGCCATTGGTATTTTTCGCTAAAAGATTCTACAGCTCAGGTCAAATGCGTCATGTTTAGAGGCCGAAATAGCTATGTAGATTTTATGCCGCGCGAAGGCGATAAGATTGAAGCGCGTTGCACAGTAACGCTTTATGAAGCGCGTGGCGATTTTCAGCTCACCGTGGAATTTGTGCAAAAAGCAGGCTTGGGTGCACTGTTTGAGGCATTTGAGAAGTTAAAAATTAAGCTAGAACACGAAGGCTTATTTGATGCGGCTTACAAGCAAGCCATACCAAAACACCCCATTACTATTGGCATTGTGACATCGCCCGATGCGGCGGCTTTGCACGATGTTTTAACTACACTCAAACGTCGCAACCCAGCAACCAATGTGATTATTTACCCGACGCCCGTGCAAGGCAAAGGCGCAGCGGCGTTGATTGCCAAGGCGATTCACGCTGCCAATAAGCGCGCAGAAGTGGATACGCTGATTATTTGCCGCGGTGGTGGCAGCATGGAAGATTTATGGCAGTTTAACGAGGAAATTGTGGCGCGCGCGATTGATGAATGTGCGATTCCTACGATTTCAGGTGTCGGCCACGAAACCGATTTCACCATTTGCGATTTTGTGGCGGATATGCGCGCCGCCACGCCTACTGCCGCGGCAGAGCTGGCATGTGCGGATGTGGGAACTTTAAAAACGCAAATACAACAATTATGGAACAGGCTGCAAAGGCTCATGGATAATGGTTTGCAGGCACATAGCCAAACGCTGGATTATTTGGCGCGGCGTTTAATTTCGCCCATGCAACAAGTTGAGCTTAAAACCACACAAATTAATCAGCTTAAGCAGCGCATGCAGTTTGCCTCAAAGCGGCATTTACAAACATATCATCAACAGGTTTTACGTTTTAAAAATAGCCTAGAGCAACTCAACCCGCAAAACGTGTTAGCGCGCGGTTACAGCTTGGTGTACGACGCAAATGGTGAGTTGGTAAGCAACAGTCATCAATTAAAACTAAACGAACCAGTTAAGATTACCCTGCATCAAGGTGGTGCGCACGCGACTATATCCGATATTCACGACGGGTAATTATTGTTATGGCTTCGTAAAAATATTAGCCGTTGCTTCAACAATCGCAACCACGGCAGGATGCGTTAAACGGCGCTCGGTGGTAATGGCATAAAGTTGTTCTGTCACCGTATCAATCTGACCCACTAGCTCTACTGTATATTGACGGCAGATATAGGCAGCAATTGCCATGGGCGCCGCAAAAAAGCCCGCACCCGCTTGGCCAAAAGACTTTAGCAAGGCACCATCGTCAAACTCACCCACAATAGTTGGATAAATTTTCTTAGCTTCAAACCAAGCCATCAATTTTTTCTGGTAGGTAGAATCTTCGCCAGGCAATAAAAATGGTGCGCCATGCAGATGGTAAGGAAAAGTCGCTGTTTGCTTGGTTTCAATATAAGTTTCACTATAAGCTTCAATTAAACTTTTGGCCGCAAAAATAGCGAGTTTGCTCTCCCCCAACAAATGATTATGCGCACGCACATTCAGGCTAGCTGGCATCGGCCTATCTGCAATAACCAGATCAAGGTGATTAACTGACATTTCTGACAATAAGCTGGCCAATTTTCCTTCACGGCAGATGAGGCGTATCGGCGCATCTAACTGCAAAACTGGCTCAATTATTTTATAAGCAACAGATTTAGCTACAGAATCAGTAATGCCAATTCGAAATGGAGCGCTTTTTTTAACTTGTTGGCGATGTGTCGCATCCAGCAATTCGGCCCCCAGTGCAAATATCTCATCGGCGTAGCTAAAAACTCTTCTGCCCATATCTGTCAACTCGAGCCCACGACCTACTTTGCGCAGCAATTGAATGCCTAGACTGCTTTCCAACTCGCCTAGTTGCCCACTAATCGATTGTGGCGATAAATACAGTTGCTCACTGGCGCGCACAATGCTGCCCGTTTTTGCCACCATCCAAAAATAGCGCAAATGCTTATAATTTAAGTTGCTCATGACTCACTCTCCCAAAAATAATACATCCAAATTTTGGATGTATTATTCATTATTAATCTGTTTGTTGGAAGTGTTTTTTCGGTGTAAATTTTGCATGTCTTTAAAATTAAAGGAAAACATCATGAACCTTCAAATTGCAAACAATGCTTCTGTGCAAGATATTGTGCATGGTTACTCTGGTCGGCATCTTCAATTTGCTATTAAGCTAGGAATAATGCCCACACCAGAAAGTTTTAGCCTGATTTTAAAGAGAATTATTAACACTGAAAACGGCATTGACAGCACAGCTGATAGAGGCACGACTAAATTAAATTCTTATCAGCGTAGTAACCGTGTATTTGATTGATTTAAGCAATACCAGCCAAAGGATACTATGATGCAATTTGATATTCAAACCAAAGGGTTTTCTCTCACCGAAAGTTTGAGAAACTACACCGCAAAACACATGAAATTTGCGCTGCACCGCAATGATAAGCACATTTTGCGCGCCTGCGTAAGGCTTGCAGACATTAACGGCCCGCGTGGTGGAGTGGATAAACGATGCCAGATAGAACTAAAATTAGCAGGTCAAAATAGCATTGTGATTGAAGATACTGAGGCTGATTTATATGTTGCTATTGACCGTGCCTGTGAACGTTGCTTGCGTACACTCACCAGGCGGCTAGAACGTTCGCGGCAGCATTCACATGAGATGCTGCAATTACAATAGAATGTTAATGGCTAGTTTTAAGTGAATTCTTTAAAATTTCAAGTTAGGATTTAGGAATTGATGAAACGTATTATCTATTTTTTAGCGACCAATCTTGCCATCATGTTGGTACTTTCTGTCTCTATGCGTATATTAGGCGTGGAGCCTTATCTCAATGCTAATGGACTAGATCTATCTAACCTATTGGCATTTGCAGCCATCATGGGCTTTGGCGGTGCTTTTATCTCGTTAGCAATGTCCAAGTGGTCAGCCAAGCGCATGTCTGGTGCAGTAGTAATCAAAGAGCCACAAACTCCCACTGAAATATGGCTAGTAAAAACAGTGCGGGCACAGGCAGAGATGGTGGGCATTAAAATGCCAGAAGTGGCTGTGTTCGATTCGCCAGAGGTCAACGCATTTGCCACGGGTATGACTAAGAATAGCTCGCTAGTGGCGGTATCAGCAGGTTTGCTCAATAAAATGAGCAAAGATGAGGCCGAGGCAGTACTTGCGCATGAAGTATCGCACATTGCTAATGGCGACATGGTGACACTCACGCTGATTCAAGGTGTAGTGAATACCTTTGTTATGTTCCTGTCTCGTGTGATCGGCTACATGATCGATAAAGTAGTTTTCAAAACTGAGCGTGGCACAGGGCCAGCATTTTTTATCACCATGATTATCGCCGAGCTGGTGTTGGGTGTATTGGCTTCTATTATCGTGATGTGGTTTTCACGTCAGCGTGAGTTTCGCGCAGATGCAGGTGCGGCTAAATTATCTAGCGCTAAGAAAATGATTGCGGCCTTAGAGCGCTTGCAAGCAGAGCATGAGCCTTCAGCATTACCGAAACAAATGGCGGCTTTTGGTATTTCTGGCAGCGGTGCAAGTGGTTTAAAGCGCTTGTTTTCTAGCCATCCTGACTTGAGTGAACGCATTGCCGCGTTGAGAAATAGTTCTTTAAATTGATGATGATTGAAAAAAGTAATGAAACGTGTTGAACTTGCATTAGAGCATTTTATCTTCACCAGCCGCTGGCTACTGGTACCATTTTATATAGGCTTAGTAGCTGCTGTTGTACTATTACTCGTTAAGTTTATAAAAGCATTATTAATATTGTTGCCTGTGACTTTTACAGGTGATGGTGGCGCAGTATTATTGGGCGTATTGACGCTAGTAGATATTACGTTAGTAGCCAATTTGTTACTGATTATTATTTTTGCTGGTTACGAAAATTTCGTCTCTAAAATTGATACTGGCGATAATGAAGACCGGCCAGAATGGATGGGACATGTCAGCTTTTCTGATTTAAAACTCAAGCTCATCGGCTCTATCGTAGCAATTTCTGGCATTGAACTGCTGAAGTATTTTATCAATATTAAAGAAGTATTGGCACAAGCCGACGGCAACCAGCAATTGGCTTGGCTGGTTGGCATTCATTTAACGCTGGTGTTTTCAGGTGTGATGTTTGCGCTGATGGACCGCATATCTGCTGGTATTCACCCTGTAAAGGAAAAATAAATTTGCCCGCTACAGAGCCTGTCAGCCGTCCTCCAGTTAATCGCAGCTCGGTTCATCGAAATTCGGTTAGTCGCAGTCTAATCTATCGCAGCATAGTCTCTGGGCTGGCTTTAGGTGGCTTACTAGCGCTGGCCTTTGTAGTGATTGCACCATTTCTTGCGCCGCTCGCTTGGGCGGGCGTGCTAGGTTATGCCTCTTGGCCAGTGGCTGAACGTATTCGCCTGTGGTGCAATGGGCGAGATGTGCTGGCGGCTGGTATCTGCACTGCATTGGTGGCAATTACGCTGCTTCTACCTTTGATTTGGCTAGTTTGGCTGGCACAGCAAGAGCTCGCTAATGCTTATCCCGCGTTGCAAGCTTTTTTAGCAGAGCCATTACAAATCCCGCGCAATATTGAAAACGTGCCTCTTCTAGGTAGCTGGTTAAGTCAGCTGCAAGCAAGTGTAAGCAACAACCCACAGGGGCTTTCTGCGCTCATTAACACTTGGCTTGCCGAGCATGCAAATGAGCTTGCCATTGTGGTGGGTGGTATTGGCAAAAACCTCGTCAAACTGATATTTGTGGTGATTATTTTGTTTTTCTTCTACCGGGATGGTGCACGAATCGCACGCGAGCTTCGTCATGTTTTAGCAAGATTTATTGGTGTGCAAGCGCATAGCTACATACATGCAGCTGGCACCACCACGCGCGCACTGGTTTATGGTGTACTACTCACGGCTTTAATACAGGGCGTGCTTGCAGGCCTTGCTTATTGGGTTGCAGGCTTGTCATCGCCCGTTATTTTTGGCGTGGTCACCGCTGTATTAGCGCTCATTCCATTTTGTACACCCCTGGCATGGGGCATGGCTGGTTTTTGGCTATTAATGCAAGGCCAAACGGCCGAGGCGATTGGTGTGTGGATATGGGGCGCGGCAGTAGTAAGTCAGATCGATAACATACTACGGCCAATGCTTATTAGTAGCATCAGCCCGATTCCGTTTCTGCTGGTGTTGTTTGGCGTATTGGGCGGCCTGCTAGCTTTTGGGTTAATCGGCCTATTTATTGGTCCAATTGTATTGGCGGTGTTGTGGGCGGTATGGCGAGAATGGACTGCGCATTTGCATGAGAACGAAATCTTAGCGGGCATGCCTTAGCACGCATAAGATGATACTAATTTAAAATAAATTTCATGGATAAATATGATGAATGAATTGCAATTAACGGGCGGATTAGAATCGGTGGCCAACTGGTGGATGTGGGCAGGTTTCGGTGTTTTTGTAATCGCCATGTTGGCAATTGATATGCTGCTATTGGGTCGCAAAGGCTCACATAAAGTCGGTGCGAAAGAAGCCTTAACTTGGTCGCTTGTATGGTTTACTTTGGCTTTATTATTTGGTGCGGGGTTGTGGGCTTGGCTAGACCACAGCGCTGGACGAGCCGTTGCAGATACTAAAGTCATGGAATATCTCACAGGTTATTTGCTAGAAAAAACTTTGGCGATGGACAATATTTTTGTCTTTGTCATGATTTTTAGTTATTTTGCCGTGCCGCAAGAGTTTCAAAAGCGCATATTGCTATATGGTGTGCTAGGCGCGATTATACTGCGCGCCATCATGATTGCACTAGGCGCTTGGCTAATCACGCAGTTTCATTGGGTGTTATATATATTTGGCGCATTTTTACTCATTACTGGCATTAAAATGTTTATTTTTGCCGATCACGAGCCTAATTTGGTCAAAAATCCATTACTAAAATGGCTTAAAAACCACATGCGCATTACTGAAGAATATCATGGTGAAAAATTTTTGGTCATGAAAAATGGTGTGCGTTGGTTCACGCCCATGTTTTTAGTTTTAGTACTCATCGAGTTTTCTGATGTTATTTTTGCCATGGACAGCATCCCTGCTATTTTCGCCATCACTAGCGACCCATTCATCGTATTCACCTCTAACATATTCGCCATTTTAGGTTTGCGCGCTTTATACTTTTTGCTCGCCGACATGGCTAATCGCTTTCATTTGCTTAAATTTGGCTTGGCCGTGGTGTTGATGTTTGTAGGCACTAAAATGTTGATTGTGGATTGGTACAAAATACCAGTTACCATATCGCTAGCCGTGGTGATTACCTTGCTTGGCACCAGCATACTATTAAGTTTAATGAGTACTCGCAAGCAAAAACCATTGGCTAAAATAGGTAATAATGCTAAATAATCAATATAGCCTAATTTGATTGGCTAATTACCAGTAGAACTGGCTACCTAAGCTAAGTTTTAGTTAAAAAACATCAAAAAGCTATTGGTTTGCGCATTCAATTGGCTGATAATGCTGAATCATATTAGCGCACTTAACTGAGTCACACCTACCTTTGTGACACTAAACTATGGATAGTAATAGTACTCACAAAACTATGGATAATAATAACACTCACAAAACCTCACTGCATACCATGGCCTTAGCTGCTCTGGGTGTGGTTTTTGGCGATATTGGTACTAGCCCACTCTATACCATGAAAGAAGTTTTTTCGGCTGGGCATCATCCCTTGGCGCTTAACCCTAGCAACGTTTACGGCATTTTGTCGCTCATCACTTGGGCGCTTATTCTCATTGTTTCGGTGAAATATGTCGCGTTTATTATGCGCGCCGATAATCGTGGCGAAGGAGGTATTATGGCGCTGCTCGCGCTTGCCAGCCGTAATGTCGAAGGCAATAAAGTGAAGCAGCGCAATATCATGTTGCTGGGTATTTTGGGCGCGTGTATGTTTTATGCCGATGGCATGATTACACCCGCCATTTCAGTGCTTTCTGCCGTAGAGGGTTTAGAGGTAGCCGCGCCTAAACTACACGCTGCCATAGTGCCGATTACTTTAGTTGTTCTATTTGGGCTATTTTGGGCACAAAGCAAAGGCACAGCAGTGGTGGGGAAGTTTTTTGGGCCAGTGATGCTGCTGTGGTTTGGTACTTTGGGCTTGCTAGGTGCGATTAATATTGCGCATGATCCCAGTATTTTAAAAGCACTTAACCCAATCTATGCGGAACAGTTTTTTGCGCACCAACCGTGGATTGCTTTTGTCGCGCTAGGCGCGGTGGTGCTGGCGGTTACAGGTGCAGAGGCTTTGTATGCAGATATGGGGCATTTTGGGCGCTTTCCTATTCGTTTGGCTTGGTTTGGCTTTGTGTTGCCTGCATTGCTACTCAATTACTTTGGACAAGGCGCGCTGATGCTACACAACCCAGAGTCAATTAAGAATCCATTCTATTTACTCGCCCCAGAATGGGCTTTGTTTCCATTGATTGGCTTAGCCACAGTGGCCACAGTCATTGCAAGCCAAGCGGTAATTACTGGCGCATTTTCAGTCTCGCGCCAAGCCTTGCAACTTGGCTTTTTGCCGCGTATGCACATACAGCACACCTCCGAAAGCACAGAAGGTCAAGTGTACATGCCGCGTGTAAATTGGGGCTTGATGATAGGCGTAATGGCGTTGGTTTTGAGCTTCCGTAGTTCAGGCAATTTAGCTGCTGCTTACGGCATAGCAGTAACGGGCGATATGGTTATCACCACCTTACTGGCAGCGATTGTATTCCGCGAGATTTGGCGCTGGAGCAAGATTAAAACTTACTTATTAATCTCATTATTTTTAACCATCGATTTAGCCTTCTTTAGTGCAAACATGTTGAAAATACCTGATGGTGGCTGGGCACCATTGCTTATTGGCGCCTGCATTTTCACCCTCATGCTAACATGGAAGAATGGCAGACATCTGCTTTACAAGCGCTTAAAATCTGATGCCATGGCGATTGCGCCATTCATTGAAGCAGTAGGTGCGCATCCGCCGCCGCGCGTTCCAGGCACCGCATTGTTTATGACCCCTAACCCAGATGGTGTACCGCACGCCATGCTACACAATTTAAAACACAATAAAGTACTGCACGAAAAAGTGGTGATTTTAACCGTAAGTTTCTCAAATTTCCCACATACCAATTTAGCAGAACGCGTAAGAGTGGAAGCACTGCCTTACGAATTTTATCGCGTTACCATAAATTATGGCTTTAAAGATGAACCTGATTTACCCCGCGATTTGGCATTGTGCAACCAATACGGCCTGATTTTTGACGCTATGGACACCTCATTCTTTATTGGTAAAGAAATTCTAATCGCCAGTGAAAAATCGGGCATGGCGTACTGGCGTAAAAAAATATTTATCGGCATGTTCCGCAGCGCCGAAACCATTACCAATCAATTTAAACTACCGCCTAATCGCGTAGTCGAACTGGGTTCTCAGGTGACTATTTAATCAAACGTATAATCAAACATGTAATCAAAGAAAATAATCAACCAATTTTTACATCATGCGTTGTTTGTGTTTATCTAGTTTAAAATAATTGAATAAGGAATTTACGATGAACAAACTAATTATTGCCCTAATAGCTTCATCCAGCTTAGGTTTATCTGGCTGCGCCACTACTACCCAAGATAGTGTTTCTGGCGTAAATCGCTCGCAATTTATGCTGCTTCCCTCAGGCACAGTCGATAAAATGTCTGCGCAAGCCTATGCACAATCTTTAAGCGAGGCACAGAAGAAAAAAACGCTAAACGCAGACCCAGCCATGGTGGCGCGTGTACGTGGTATTTCTAACAAGCTTATCGCACAAGTGGGTGTATTTCGCCCCGATGCCGCACAGTGGAAATGGGAAGTGAACGTAGAAAAAAATGATCAACTTAATGCTTACTGTATGCCTGGCGGAAAAATCATGGTGTACTCTGGCTTGGTGGAAAAAATCAACGCAACAGATGATGAATTAGGCGCGGTGATTGGCCATGAAATTGCTCACGCTTTGCGCGAACATGGTCGCGAACGTATGTCGCAAGCCTATGTGCAACAATTTGGCTTGCAAGCACTAGCGGCCTTTGTAACAGGCTCTGCAGGTGGTGCTGCAGTGCAGGCAGCTGGCATGGGTTCACAACTATTTTTTGCCATGCCAAATGGCCGCGAGCAAGAACGTGAGGCAGATAAAATGGGCCTAGAATTAGCTGCCCGTGCGGGTTACAACCCAGATGCAGCAGTCACTTTGTGGGAAAAAATGAGTGCGCAATCTAAAGGTGCGCCGCCAGAATTTTTGAGCACTCACCCCGCCAGCGCCAGCCGAATTGC
>JANLWF010000403.1:0-3243 GCA_031364385.1 Methylotenera sp. | reverse complement strand
GTGTATTGCTTTGCGATTCAAATTGCAGTAAATCTACTTTTGGCTGAAGTTGCCAATCTGCTTTGCGGTGCTCTGCAATCACATTGGTGAAAATGCCACCACGCACAAAAAACTTGGCAGTCACGCGCATAAAGCGTGGCTGCGTGGTCTGCACCAGATCATCTAAAATTTTATTGGTAACAGCCTCGTGAAAGCAGCCTTCATTTCGAAACGACACAATATAAAGCTTTAAGCTTTTCAGCTCGACGCAAAGCTGATCGGCAATATAGTCAAGCGTAATTACCGCAAAATCGGGCTGGCCAGTTTTGGGGCACAGGCAAGTAAATTCAGGGATTTCCATGTGAATATGAAAGTCTCGATTGGGCGCGGGGTTGGGAAAGGTTTCGAGCGTTTTTGAAGGCTGCGCGCTTAGGTTTCCCAGTATGGTGACGTTTTCGTGTAAGTCAGAGCTAGACATAATTGCATTCATATCAAATAATAGCGTTATTATAAAACGTTACCGCAACTTTGCATAAAGCTTCATATAAAAATCTCATCAACCCCATTTAAAAACTGACCTTTTGCGCTTAACCCACTTAAAACTTGCTGGTTTCAAATCGTTCGTTGATTCAACCACTATCCACCTGCACGGCCAACGTGTGGGCGTGGTAGGGCCTAATGGTTGCGGTAAATCGAATGTAATGGAATCGGTGCGTTGGGTGCTGGGTGAGTCATCCGCCAAAGAAATGCGTGCCGACGCGATGGATGCGGTGATTTTCAATGGCTCTGCCAATCGCAAACCCATATCCAGAGCTTCGGTCGAGCTCATCTTTGATAATCATTTAGGTGGCGGTGCAGGTGAATGGAGCCAATACGCTGAAATTAGCGTTAAACGCGTCATTGAGCGCGAAAAAGGCTCTACTTATTACATTAACAACACCGCCGTGCGCAGGCGCGATGTGGCCGATTTATTCCTAGGTACAGGCCTTGGGGGCAGGGCGTATGCGATTATCGGCCAAAACACTATCTCGCGCATTGTAGAGGCCAAACCTGAAGAATTACGCGTATTTTTAGAAGAAGCGGCGGGCATTAGCAAATATAAAGAACGTCGGCGTGAGACTGAGTTGCGGTTGCGTGATACGCGCGAAAATTTGGTGCGGGTTGAGGACATTTGCCGTGAGTTGCAGAAACAAATCACCAAACTAGAAGCGCAAGCGGTGATTACGCAGCAATACCATGCACTACAAGCCGCATACAAGCTAGCGGATGGGCAATTGTGGTTACTCAAAAAGCGTGACGCCAGCCGCGATTGGGAAAAAGCCAAAGCGCAAGTGGATAAATGGGTGAATCAACTGGAGGCGCAAACCGCAGAATTGCGCAAAAATGAGGCTGAGTTAGAAAAAATTCGCCAAGCGCACTACGCGGCGAGTGAGGGCATTAACACCGCGCAAGCCTACTATTACGAGGCGAATGCGGAAGTTTCTAACCTAGAAAATCAAGTTAAGCAAAACACAGAAGCGCGTGCGCGAATGGCGCAGCAATTATTGCATTTAACGCAGTCGCTTGAGCGCAATGCTAATGCTGGGGCGGATTTTCAGCAGCATTTAACGCAAAAACAAACCGAACTAGAAACCGCAACACAAGCTGAGCTGCAAGCTAAATGCACGTTAGAAGCACTAAAACAAACCTTGCCAGCAAAAGAGTTGGCACTTAAAACCGCCAACGAGCTTGCGCAAAAAAGCCAGCAAGCATTAGCTGATGCGAACCAGCGCATTCAAATCGAAAATAGCAGCATCCAATATTTAAGCCAAAATGTTGAGGACAACATACAGCGAATTCAACGACTTGAGTTGGACTTATCCAGCTTAGTATTACCAGACCAACCTCAGTTAAACACCAGTGAAGCCATATTGCAGCAAGCGCAGAAGGAAATGGCTGGTATTGAGCAAGCGCTACAAAAACTGCGCACTGACGAAGCTGATTTGCAAACCAGTTTGAATCAATTACGTGAGCAACAAAATCAAGCGCAACGCGCTAACAACCAATTGGACGCTGAGATTCACTCGCTACAAAAAATTCAACTGTCTATAAATACTGAAGACAAACTGAACGATTGGTTGAATAGCAAAGGTTTAAAAAATAATGCGCGTTTGTGGCAAAAAATTAAAATTGATGAAGCTTGGAGCGTAGCACTAGAAGCGGTGTTAGGCACAAAATTAAATGCCATGATTTTAAATAAACAGTCTTCGGATAAAAATGATTTAGGTGTGCGCCCACCAACCGCACTGGTATTAGGTTACAGGGCAGATAAATACACAAGTTTAAGCAAACCAAATGCAAATTTAACGCCCTTAATTAGCGTCATTAAAGATTGCGATGCAGACTTAAAACCTATTTTAGAAGATTGGCTTGCAGGCGCATATTTACTAGATACAAGCCTATTGACTTTTGGCGATGCTGCTGAAAAAAGTATTAAAGCGCTTAATTTAGGCGAAATATTAGTGAATGCACAAGGCGATATTTTTAGCAGTTATAGCATCGCTTATCACGGCGAAGATTCTAGCTTGCATGGCGTGCTTGAGCGTCAACAACAGTTAGAAAAGCTGCAAGAAAATCTGCCCAATTTGCAGCAAAATTTACAAAAAGTGAGCGATGCTCTCAAAACCGCTGAAAATAAACTCCAGCTTGTGCGCCAGCAACAACAGCATGAAAATAATCAGCTAAAATTAGCCACCAATATGCTGCATCAACAACAGCTTGAATTGGCACGTTTGCAGCAAGCGCAGCTGACTTCGCTTGCGCGTGAAAAAACAATTAACGCAGATATTCAGACAGCAAAAGCGAAACTTGTGCAATTAGTAGCCGACAAAGCCAATAAGCAAGCGGATTTGCAGGCCATTTCAACGCGATTGATTATATTAGAAGCAGCAAAAAACAATGACTTAAGCGCAAAACAACAGGCAGAGCAAGTGTATTCTGCCTCGCGCGATACGATTCAACAGGCAGAAAAATTGCATCAAGAGACCGAGTTTAATAAAAAAATAATTAACAATAATATCAATGAATTAAATTATAAAATTAATGTAAATAGTGAAGAAAAAAGCACATTTCTATTGCGTCAAACCGAGGCTGAAACCACTTTAAAACTTACGGCAATGGAAACGTTGAAATCGAACTTAAACGAAGCGATAAATGTTAAGCAGCTGCGCGAAACTGCGCTTGCTGAAGCGCGTAACCATTTGGCCGACTTAGAAACGCAATTGC
>JANLWF010000104.1:0-2026 GCA_031364385.1 Methylotenera sp. | reverse complement strand
AGGCGACTAAAGCCATTTTTTGGGCTAGATTTTGATTCTTACTATCCAGCATTATTTGGCCTGGCACGCGAATTAAATATTGCTCACCTAGCTTTTCAATATAACCCGCACCTTGGTTATTGGTGTTTTTTTCTAGCGCATTCAAAATATCACCTAAGGTTAGGCCATAGTTCACTAAGGCGTCTAAATTGGGTGCAATTTGAAATTGTTTGCTATAACCGCCAATGGTGTTAATTTCAGTTACGCTTGGCACATTGCGTAGTTGAGGTTTAATAATCCAATCTTGCACTTCGCGTAAATCCATAGCGGTGTAAGGCGTGCCATCTGCTTTTAGCGCGCCAGGCTTGGCGGATACTATCCACATAAAAATTTCACCTAACCCTGTGGCAGTCGGCCCCATTTCAGAGGCAATGCCTGCTGGCAACTTTTCTTTTACTTGCGCGATGCGCTCTGCCACTAGCTGACGCGCAAAATAAATATCGGTGCCTTCTTTAAACACCACTGTGACTTGCGATAAACCATAACGTGAAATGGAGCGCGTTTCTTCCAAATTAGGCAGTCCCGCCATGGCCGTTTCTACGGGGTAGGTAATGCGCTGCTCGGTTTCTAACGGCGAGTAACCTGGTGCGCCTGAGTTAATTTGCACTTGCACATTGGTAATATCTGGCACCGCGTCGATCGGCAAATGTTGGTAACTGATGACGCCCAAAACCGCCACGCCTACACTAATCAGCATGATTAGCCAGCGCTGGTCTATCGCAAAAGCGATTAACTTCTCAAAAATGCCTTTAGCTTTGTGCGGGTCGATATCTGCACTTTCTAATTTACTGTTAGCTGGCTTAATGGTCATGACTGGCTCCCGCTTTGCCAAGCTCAGCCTTCACGATAAAACTATTACCCGCCGCGTATTGTTCACCTTGGTTTAGGCCAGACAGCACTTCCACATGCTTACTATCACGACGACCCAACGCAACAGGCCGCGCTTCAAAATTATCGCCATAACGGCCAAACACCACATCACCATATTGCAGGCTTTGTATGGCTTCTAAAGATACAGCGAGCGGTACATTCACTTGGTCTGCTACCAAATCGATATTCACAGGCAAGCCAACTAACCAGTTTCTTTTTTGATTATTGAGTACCACACGCGCAGTAGCGGTGCGGCTTTGTGCGTCTATCAGCGGGGCAATGTAGGTAATTTTTCCCGCCTCAGTTTGTGCAAAAGCCGTGGCGCCCACAGTCACACTTTGCCCAACCTTAACAACGCCCAAATCTTTGGTGGGAATGCTGATTTCTGCCCACACCGTGTTTAAATCTGCCACTACAAACAATATTTGCGACAGCTCGATCACTTGCCCGCTAACCACTTGTTTGCGTGTTACTACGCCGTTAATGGGTGATTTAAGCGCATAACCATTACCGCTAGCCGCTACATCCATACTGGCGAGTTTTTGCTGTTGTCGTGCCAACTCTATTTCTGCCAATTGCACATCATTTTTAGCCTCCAGATAATCTTGCTCGGCCGATATTTTCTCGCGCCACAAGGATTCTTCGCGCACTAGTGTGGTTTTGGCTAAGCTTAAGCGTTGCCGTGATGCGGCTAAATCGCTACGATTTTCGACCAGTGTGGGGCTAGAAATAATCGCCAAGGTTTGGCCTTTTTTAACTGTGTCGCCCACATTTGCCGCCACATTATTAACCACGCCACCTATGCGCGGCAACACTTGCACGGCATTATCGGCATTTAACTTGATTTCTCCAATTAAGCGCAAATTGGTTTGAATGTTGGCGGGGGCTGCTGTCAGTACTTCTATGGCATTATGCTTTAACTGCTCAACCGTCAATTTGACCCGCGCCTCTACTTGGTCGTAACCAAATTCATACACTTTTCCAGCATGGTTTGCGTCAATAGCCACCTTAAATGAGTGCGGTTCTTCGACGATGGCTTTTGAAGTTAAGTAATCATTATCTGGCGACAATTTAAATATTTGTGCCTCACGCCCTAAGCGTGACACTTTTAATTGAA
>JANLWF010000347.1:0-4944 GCA_031364385.1 Methylotenera sp. | reverse complement strand
CCAATTTTCATACCAGCAAAACCTTCATCCCAGCCTTGAATCACTTGGCCTGCTCCTAAATCAAACTTAAATGGTTCTTTTCTATCTACGCTACTGTCAAATTTTGTGCCTTTTTTGTCTGCGGCTTTATCATCATAAAGCCAACCTGTATAGTGCACACTTACGTTGAAGCCAGGCTCTGCTTCGCGGCCAGTGCCGACGGTTGTGTCATTCTTTTGTAATTCAGTAATAGTGCTGCTTGAAGTCATTGTGGGAGTTTCCTGTGTTGATGTTGACGTAGTTGATTCGGCCTTACATGCGTTGAGCGTAAGAGCACACGCACCTGCCAGCAAAATATTAATTAGCTTCATTTGAATATAACCTTAAATTGTAAAAAAGCGCTTAAATAATGAAACGATATGATACCGCAAACGCAAGCAAGTTCGCAGCTGTTAGATTGTTTAGGGCTGTTGATGCACCCATTCAATCAGCGCATCTTGCGCGTTTTTGCTGGTCGCCGCTTTTGCATGGTTCACCAGCATCACCAACACGTGACGGTGATTGTTGGCATCCAGCACGTAGCCTGCGACTGCGCTCACGCCATCTATAGAGCCTGTTTTTAAGTGCGCGCGACCATTAGATTGGCTGTCAACTAAGCGTTTTTTGATGGTGCCATCTTGCGATAATATGGGTAAAGAAGCCATGAGTTCTGGCATCACTGGGCTGTGATAAGCGCTGACTAACATTTGGCCCAAATGCTCGGCGCTAATGCGCTCCACTCGCGACAAACCTGAGCCATTTTCAATCACCAACTCTTTAAAATTGAGGCCTTTTGCGCTTAGCCAGCTTTTTATTGCTTTTTCACCATTGGCTTCGTTCGCGGGTGGCGATAGCTTTTCTGCGGCGATGGTCAACAATAACTGCCGCGCCATCAGGTTGTTGCTCCACTTGTTGATGTCTCGCACCACATAGCCTAGCGGCTCGGACAATTGCTCCAAAACTTTTACCGCACTAGCAGGCGTGTCTTGCACTTTTAGCTTACCATTAAAGCTGCCGTCTAATTCTTTCCAAAGCTTTTTGAAGCTGTAAAACGCATATTTTTCGTCATCAAACACGCTTAATTCCAAGTAACGTTCTTCACACTCGGGCGAAAAAGACCCTCTAAAAGTTACCATCGCGCCACTCTTTTCGGGCTTTACGGTATAGTCAAAACGGCTTCGCCAGTCACCACAAGCGCCTTGTGCGAGCTGCATGTTATTCACAATTTGCAGTTCGGGCAGCTCGAATTCTTGGCTTACATTCACGCCAGTTTCGGTGGCGATGAACTTAAAACTGGTATTGCGGCCATTCACCAAAAACGCGCTAGGTTCAGCGTTATAGGCGCGCCAAATCTCATCGTCAAAGACTTTTGTATTGCCCAAATTTTTAGCAAAATAGCTTTTATCGATAATCAAGTCACCATTAATTTGTTTGATTCCCACTTGTTGCAAGCTCGTCAGCAAACGCCAAAACTCTTGTACCTTAAAGCTCGGGTCGCCGAAGCCTTTAATGATTAAATTACCCTCCAGCACCCCATTTATCAAATTTCCATCGCGATATACTTCGGTTTTCCAGCGGTAGGTTGGCGAGAGCAAATCCAGCGCCGCGTTGGTGGTGACTAGCTTCATCACCGAGGCTGGGTTCATACTCTTATCCGCATTGTGACTAAGTATTGGGCTTTTACCCTCAACCGCCTGCACTCCATCTAATGCATACACATATAGCGCCACGCTTTGCTGTGGAATGCCTGCTATTTTAAGCGCATCTACCACCGTAGCAGGCAGCTCGGCATGTGCGCAAAAACTAAGCCAACTCAAACCAATAATAAGTAAATTTTTCATACGGTTTCCTGCAACGCCTTAACTGTGGCTTGCAGCATAAAGTCTATTTCAGATGTTGAAATGGTATAGGGTGGCATAAAATAAATCGTGCTACCGATAGGTCGCAACAGCACGCCGTGCTTAATTGCAGCTTGATAAAATTGTTTTGAAAACTGCGAGTTATTTGTGATGACATCAAATGCGAAAATCATGCCCTGATGGCGCAGATGTTGAATTGGCAGGTCAGTGAGCACTTGCATTTTTGCCAATATATACGCGGTTTTTGCTTGGTTAGTTTGTAAAGTATTGTCAGCTTCAAAAATTGCCAATGTCGCCAACGCCGCGCTACAAGCCAGCGGATTGCCTGTATAGCTGTGGCTGTGTAAAAATCCACGCATGGTGCTGTCATCATAAAAGGCTTGGAAGATTTCGTCTTTGGTTAATACAACAGATAACGGTAAATAACCGCCTGTGATACCTTTGGATAAGCAAATGAAATCTGCTTGAATTGCTGCCTGCTCACAAGCAAACATCGTTCCTGTACGACCAAAACCCACCGCGATTTCATCGGCGATTAAATGTACACTATATTTCGTACAAATCTCTCTTGCACGGCGCAGATATACGGGGTGATACATGCCCATGCCTGCCGCGCATTGCACTAGCGGCTCAATAATAAAGGCTGCCAGCTCATGTGAGTGCTTGCTCACATATTGCTCAAGTGCATCCGCGCAGCGCATAGCAAAAGCCTCAGTGCCCTCGCCAGCCTCCGCAAGCCTAAAATCTGGGCTAGGCATTTGTGCACTTTGCATCAACAAAGACGCATAAGTATCTTTAAAAATCGCCACATCTGTCACACCCAGTGCGCCCAGCGTCTCACCATGGTAACTATTTTGCAAGCTGATAAATTTAGTTTTATTGATTTTATCGCTATTGCGCCAAAAATGAAAACTCATCTTAAGCGCAATTTCTGTCGCGCTCGCGCCGTCACTGGCATAAAAGGCATGGCCCAAACCCGTGAGTTTAGCTAACTTCTCGGACAGTTCGACAACGGGCTGATGCGTAAACCCCGCCAGCATCACGTGTTGCAATGTATCGAGTTGCTGTTTAATGGCATCTTTAATACGCGGGTTATTATGCCCAAACAGATTCACCCACCAACTACTCACCGCATCCAGATAGCGCTTGCCTTCTGTATCGTAGAGCCATACGCCATCGCCACGAGTAATAGGAATCAGCGGGTAAGTTTCATGCTGCTTCATCTGCGTGCATGGATGCCACACGGACTGCAGACTGCGGAATAGGAGGGTTTGGTTAGTCAATTAGGCATGCTTTAAAAAAACAATAACAGTACGTTTTTGTTCATTTTTTGCGATTGTTTTAATCTGCATCAAAGCGTGTGGCGATGTTTGAATTGGCGAGCGCCAACCGATGTACCAACACTTTTAAAAATGCGCGGTTAAAGCGTAGTTGTAGTTGTTCTGATGATTTCTCTAGCACTTCAGATTTAATTTTCATCAGCATCACTGGCATTGCCGATATGATGCTGGCGTTGCGCTCAGCTTTGGATTTGTCAATATAGGCCATTTCGCCAAAACAATCCCCTTTATCAAGCGAGGTAAGCGTTTTGCCCATTTTGGTAACATGCACTTTGCCCTTGATGAGCAAGAAAAAGGAAGTGCCATGATCGCCTTCTTTAACCAAAGTTTTGCCAGTAAGAAACTTTGCCCACTCGCTTATACGCAGCACTTCCCACAACTCCACATCACTAAAATCTTGGAAAAATGGTAGTTTTTTTAAAGCATTAAATTTTTCAGAGTCGGCAATAATTCTAGTTTCATTGTCAACCAGTGCCACACAAGAAGCTAAATCAGTGGCCACATCTGCCCATGCGTAGTAGCGATTAGCTAAGTCTTTCTCCATCATGTGATGCACAATATTAGCCAGTTTTTCTGGAATCTCTGGGCGTAGTTCGCGAATGTTTAATGGTGTCCCGTGCATCACTTTATCCACATAGCTAAAGCTGTCATCTGCGTCAAATGGCAGGCGACCTGTGAGCAGCCTAAACATCACTACGCCTAGCGAATAAATATCGGCCTGGTGAGTGATATGACCATTGTTAGCTTGCTCTGGTGAGAGATAAGCTGGCAAATCAGCCGCCTCCATATAGTCACTTTTCGCTATTAAAGCGTTGCCAAAATCCGCAATTTTAATTTCACCTTGCTTGGTGTACATAATATTGACAGGTTTTAAATCACTATGAATAAGACCCTGCCCACTAGCAAAATCAAGCGCTGCGCAGCACTTAAACATATATTGCATGACGGTTTGTATAGGCAGCAACTTATTGATTTCTATATGTGTTTCTAAAGAGGTGCCTTGCACCAACTCCATCACAATATAATTTTGCCCAGCCTCTACCACCGCATCAAAGATACTCACGATATGTGGGTGGTTAAGTTTGCCTACTATAGCGGTTGCCGTGAGAAATACCTGATTGAACTTTTGACGCTGTTCGTCATGAGAAAAGCTGGTGGGTTTGAGAAGCCTAATGGCCACATCACGCTTAGCATAAGGGTCGTGCGCATGATAAACAATACCAAGCCCACCACGTCCAAGTTCAGCGACGATTTGATATTTACCAATATTTTTAAGGGGAGTATTCATGTTATGCTCAGTTTTGCTACTTACTAAGTTTGCCTCATGCCAAATTTGCATAAGGCGGCACAGCTAATAGGTGTTACTACTCCATATAGTGCTTTTTTATTGTTCTGCGCAATTAGCAAATGATTATATAACGCCTTAGCAGCTTTTTAGCGTACGCGAGGCCATTTTATTAAGCCTTACGAAAGCTTAAGTCTATAAGTACTAACTATATGCAATATAAACCTAATGTGTATCTATGCAATTTAATGCAGCACTTTTTTTGCATCTACATCCACTGCCAGCGCGCTCTGTTCTTGCATTTGCATGGGCGAGCCTATATCCCAACCTGCTTCTTTAGTTGATAATTGCAGCATATTACATAACGCTAAAATGAGTTCTTGGGTTAAATTCATTCGCACTGTCACCCCTTCCAAGCAAGGTATTTCAAGAGTTGTTATCT
>JANLWF010000284.1:0-5756 GCA_031364385.1 Methylotenera sp. | reverse complement strand
CGTGGTTTTTATTGCTTAGATTCTGTCGGACATTTGCTCGAGCTAATCTACCATCCTCCGATAGCAGCTGCTCATCACAAAAAAGCTTAATTCATTATCACTTTTACCGTGAGCGGTTCTTCGTTTTCAAGCACATTAATTAATCTATCCACGTTCGGGTGTTTGCCAGGGCAATTTTCGGCATCTTCCGTGTGCTCGGCGTAAAGCGCCAAGCCTTCTACAGCCGCGTCTAGCGTAATACCACCATACATTTTGTAGAGATGATGGAAAACCTTAACTGAACCTTGGCTGCCAGGCTTATTTTCAATCATGCCCGCTGGCTCGCCATTTTCATAGTAAAGCTCTATGCGCCGCACTTCGTCTGCACTGTCTAGTGTTAACAATACATCACTAAATTTTTGCATGCTAACTTATAATCCTTGCCTAAAAATGCTCGTCTTAAATATAGTAAGCTGTTGATGTCATGATTTTAGAAGCGAACTTCATTCCAGCTTTAACAGCTGCTGGCAACTCACCCGCGCCGAGCTGATTGGCCTCAAGCGCGTGTGCTGCTTCATCTTGCTGCATCTGATTAACAATTGTACGCGTTTTAATGTCGGTTTCATCAAGTTGATCCAAATGATTTTGCAAATGCTTGGAAACTTGATTTTCAGTTTCCGCCAAAAAGCCTAAATTCCATTTGTCGTCCAGCTTGCCTGCTATGGCTCCTAGGGCAAAACTGCCTGTATACCAAAGCGGGTTAAGCAGACTTTTACGTCCGCCTAGCTCGTTAATGCGTGCTTCACACCAAGCCAGATGATCTGTTTCTTCGGCTGCTGCGTGTTGCAGTGCATTTACAACGCGCGCGTTGCGGGAAGTTAAAGCTTGTCCGCTATATAAAGCTTGTGCGCACACTTCACCCACATGATTGATGCGCATCAGTGCAGCTGCATGGGCTTTGCTTACGTCTTCAAGTGCAGGTTCATCTAAGGCCGCATCAGGGCGAGGTCTAGACGCCTGTGCTCCAGCAAACACTGTGCGCAGGCCAGAGTCAAAAGTTGCAATTAATTTATCTATTTTAAATTCAGGTGACATAAAAACAGTTTAATCCAAAACGCGCATAATTGGTAATTAATGCAGCTGATAAAATCATCACATACAAAAAAGCCCCGCTTAATTTCCATAAGCAGGGCATTAAAATAATTTAAAAATTAATTACTTTTTCGTTTCTGTAGATTCAACATCGCCCAGTTTGGCTTTCGACGCTTTTAATTCAGGCGTTTTCTGCACTGGCAAACCTTTTAGTACGTTCATCGCCTGCATAAACTGTATATCATCTTTGCTGGCAGGCTCAATTGGGCCTTGCGGTTCAGCAAATTTTTTCTCATCCAATTTTGCCTTGGCAGCCGCTTCTTTGCTTGAATCTTTTGCTTCAGCTTGCACTTTAGCTTCTACGTCTTTTGGGTTAGATAAATGTTTGGCTAAATCGGCTTCGTGCAGGTTGTTCGATTGGTCAGAACCATCTTCAACAATAATGTCTGGCACAATGCCTTTGGCTTGAATTGAACGGCCATTCGGCGTGAAATAACGTGCAGTGGTGAGCTTAATCGCGCTGCCGTTGTTCATCGGTAAAATGGTTTGCACTGAGCCTTTACCAAAGCTTTGTATGCCTAAAATAGTCGCGCGTTTGTGGTCTTGCAGTGCGCCAGCGACAATTTCAGAAGCTGAAGCTGAGCCTGCATTTACCAATACCACCATCGGTGTTTTTTTGTAATCGGCTGGTACGTTTTTAAGGTAATCACCTTTGCCACGGCGCGCATAATCTAATGGCGTAGCGCTAAGCCGCATTTTAGAATCGGTGACGCGACCTTCGGTGTAAACCACCAAATCGTCTTTAGGCAGAAAAGCGGCAGATACGCCAACAGCCGCATCTAGCAAGCCGCCTGGGTTGTTACGCATATCTAGCACTAAGCCTTTAAATGGGCCTTTATTTTGGGCTTGTAAGCTGGTTAAAGCTTTGGCAAGGTCTTCACCCGTGTGCTCCTGAAATTGGGTAATACGCACATAGGCGTAGCCTGGCTCGATAAATTTATTTTTAACGCTTTGCGTTTTAATAACGGCACGCGTTAAACTAAAGATGAGCGGTTTAGCCTCGCCCTTGCGTAGTACGGTCAGTACGATTTTGGTATCTGGCTTGCCACGCATTTTTTTTACCGCGTCATTCAGTGTAATACCACGCACTTGCGTGTCATCTAGCTTCATAATCAAGTCACCGCTTTTAAGGCCTGCTCTGTAAGCGGGACTATCTTCAATCGGCGTTACCACTTTAACTAAACCTTCTTCCATGGCAACTTCTATACCTAAGCCACCAAATTCACCTTGCGTACCCGCCTGCAAATCTTTATAAGCATCTGCATCCATAAAAGTGGAATGTGGGTCTAAGCCAGCCAACATGCCAGTTAAAGCTTCGTTGATGAGCTTTTTATCTTCAACTGGTTCTACGTAATCGCTCTTAACTTTGCCAAAAACTTCAGCAAATACGCGCAAATCATCTATAGGTAATTGTTGTGCAGTGACCTTCTCAGCCAATGCCGAGAAGTTAAGACTAATAAGCACCCCGATAAGAACGCCAGAGCCGATTAAGCCAGATTTTTCAAAAGTAGAACGCATTTAAATCCTTTATCATCAAAATAAATTATTGCTGTACGCATATCAGAGCATACAATCAAATATAGGTTCATTTTGCGCCATTTCAAGTGATTTATATATAGTGTTGTGTGAATATTTGTAAAATTTAGCATGGGGAATAAGGCATGAGCACAGACGTAGTTGAGATTGAATATTGCACACAATGTAGATGGCTATTGCGCGCAGCTTGGTTGGCGCAAGAGCTGCTGACAACCTTTGATGCCGATTTAAACGCCGTAAGCTTAATGCCAGGCACTGGCGGCGTATTTGAAGTGCGACTCAACGGGGCGACATTATTTTCGCGCAAAGCAGAAGGACGCTTTCCAGAATCGAAAGAATTAAAGCAGTTAATTCGCGATGTCATTGCACCAGAGCGCAATCTAGGACATAGTGACAAGCTAGAACATAGTGATAGATAATAGTTTTGGTTGACATTTAAATGAGAATGGTTATCATTATTGATTTTGCTTGACACAAGTAGTTAGTAAATTAATTTAACCAACAACCCTCATGCTGCATATACATCACAAAAACAGTCGGCGCTCTGCGCCTATGCCCGCGTGGCAGGCAATACCAACACACCTAGTCTTTCTACTTTGTGCGGTGTCTGGCGTACTTTACTTGTTGGCGCACGAGTTTGAAATTGCGCCATTCGCCATTAAAAACCATAGCATTCTCATCGCGCACGGCGTTACAGCTTATTTTTTTGTATTGTTATTTGGCGCAGTTATGCCAGTGCATATCAAAAGTGGCTGGAAAAGTAAGCGCAAGCGCATATCTGGTAGCTTGATGGTAGCGGTGATGAACTTGCTGATTATTTCTGGTTTGTTTTTATATTACGGTGTCGATACGCGTGAGGCCGCACTGTGGGTACATTGGGTAATAGGTTGTGGCTTGGTATTGCTGTTTCCAGCACATTATTTGTTAGGTCGGCGTGTTAGTCATTCAATTCGAAAGCAACGCTAATGCAAGCGATTATATTTTGGTATAAACTAGCATGATGTTGGTTAATTAGGAGCATAAAATGGCTGAAAATCATGATATCAATACCCCAGTAATTAAAGCACTTAATACAATATTGGAGCTGGAACTGGCTGGCGTGGTGCGCTACACGCATTATTCTTTGATGGTATTTGGCTACAACCGCATTCCTATTGTGTCTTGGCTGCGCGGTCAATCGGCTGAGTCACTCACGCACGCCGAAAAAGCGGGTGAGCTGATTACCCACTTAGGTGGACATCCATCGCTTTCAATCGGGCCATTGTTAGAAACGCATAATCACGATATTGGCGACATTTTGCGTGAATCTTTGGCACACGAAACGGTATCTTTAAATGCTTACAAAACCTTGCTGAAGCTGGTCGAAGGCGATTCTGTCATGCTTGAAGAATATGCGCGTGAGATGATTTATTTAGAAGAGACGCATTTGGGTGAAGTGGATAAAATGCTACGCAAACCTGGCGAAATTGCCAAATTTCACGAATAAATTGCATGAAGAATAAATTAAAAAGACCGCATCAACGGTCTTTTTTAATTAGAAACAGCTTTTTCTGCTTCGCTATCTAAGCGCTGTCCACCATTAAAGCGGCTTGCCCAATAACTTGCCTGCATACTTTCTATCCGCACTGCCGCACCCGTTCTGGGTGCGTGAATAAATTTATTATCACCGATGTATATGCCAACATGAGAAAAAGCCGATTTTAGGGTATTAAAAAATACCAAATCACCTGGTTGAAGTTCATCTTTTTTAACGGTTTTGCCAATTTGGCTAATGGCGCGCGCGGTGGGTGGCAAGGTTAAATTGACGGCGTTACGAAACACATAGCTCACAAAACCGCTACAATCGAAACCTGTTTCGGGCGTTTTGCCCCCATAAGTATATTTAATACCAGTGAGGCTAAAGGCTTTCATTAACACTTCTTGCGTTTTGGCCTGCCAGCCAGTGCTAGCATCTACATTACCACTGTTGGTTTCATCATTGCTAGCCTCGTCTAGGCTAAGTAGCGCTACACCCGCAGCATTCATAGACAAAACCTCTTCTGCCCATGTTTGTGCAGAAAAAATAAAACTTAAACAGAAAATTAAAACCAAACGATACATAAATAGCAATATAAAACAATGCCCTAAGTAAATTTTACCGAAACTAGGTTAACAGGCTAAGCGTCTCAGCACAATAGTTTAATTGTAAAAAATGTTGCAAAAATGGCAGGTTGGCCTACATTTTCAGCACTTTTCATGAATTTTTGCTTATTCATGGGATAATTTCGGCAATGTCAGAGAATTCAAAATTAACGCAATTTTTTAAATCAAACGGCGCACTTGCCGAGGCGATTGATGGCTTTAGCGAGCGCACACAACAACTCGAAATGGCACTGGCGATAGAAGCTGCCATCAAAGGCAACAAACAGTTAGTGGCCGAAGCGGGTACTGGCACGGGTAAAACTTTTGCTTATCTTGTGCCAGCACTGTTATCTGGCGGAAAAGTGATAATTTCGACTGGCACGAAGAATTTACAGGATCAGCTATTTAGCCGTGATTTACCCAATGTGCGTGACGCGCTCAAAGTGCCTGTTACGGTGGCGATGCTGAAAGGTCGCTCTAACTATGTGTGTCATTATCACCTAGAAGCCGCCGCGCAAAGTGGGCGTTTTGCCAGCCGTGAAGATGCAAAATATGTGCATCTCATCAAAAACTTTGCTGAGAATAGCAAAACGGGCGATAAGAGTGAATTAACAGCAGTGCCAGAAAACGCCACCATTTGGTTGAATGTCACTAGCACGCGCGATAATTGTTTGGGCCAAGATTGTAATTATTACAAAGAATGTTTTGTGATGGAGGCGCGTAAAAAGGCGCTGACGGCGGATGTGATTGTGGTGAACCATCACTTGTTTTTTGCCGATGTGATGTTGCGCGACGAAGGCGTGACCGAGCTATTACCTTCGGCCAACACGGTAATTTTTGATGAGGCGCATCAATTGCCCGAAGTGGCAGGCTTGTTTTTTGGCGAGGATATTTCGACTAGCCAATTGATTGAGTTGTGTCGCGACGGATTGACCGCGCATTTAACCTTAGCTAAAGATTGCGTGGCT
>JANLWF010000279.1:0-1984 GCA_031364385.1 Methylotenera sp. | reverse complement strand
TGGTTGGATATGCTTTGTTCATTTTGACCTTGTGTGGTCTCGCCTTCAGATTCATAAGCAAAAATCAAATCGATGTCAGACGACACATTCAGCTCGCCACCGCCCAGCTTGCCCATGCCTACCACTATAAAACTTTGTGGCGCACCTTTTATGTCGTAAGGCTTTCCGTAGCTGCCTTCTAGCCAAGCTTGATGATGATTTACCGCCGTATTTAATGTGATTTCTGCCAAGTTTGTGATGGTTTGCATCACTTCAAATAAGTCTGCCAAGCCATTCAAATCGCGATACATGATTCGCAACATAACGCGTTGACGCAATTGACGTAAAGCTTTTTTAAGCGAGGCTTCGTCGCTAATTTTTTCAGCCTCTAAAAATTGCTGCATTTCTTCAAATATATAGGCTTGGTTATGATTTTGTAGCAAATCTTCCAGTATTAACGCATCTTTAGTTAACAACCGCGCGCCAAATAAACTGCATTCTGCTAAATGCTTAACACCCGCTACAAAACTAGCTGTAGCGTGGCTTTTAGTAAGCAATTTATCCAGTGTAAGCATCAGTTTTTTAAGGTAGTATATTGGAATAACATTTAGTAACATCTTACATTATTCGTTACAACTAAAAGTAAGTTTGGGAGTGTAGTCGCATGTCAATTGAGTCAGTTCTTCACGAAAATCGCGTTTTTGAGCCTAGCGATGCGTTTAAACAACAAGCTAACGTTTCTGGCATGGACGCTTACAACGCGCTTTGCGCCGAGGCTACAGCCGATTACGAAGGCTTTTGGGCGAAACTAGCGCGCGAGCTTTTAGTGTGGACTAAACCTTTTACCAAAACGCTTAATGAAGATAAAGCACCGTTTTATAAGTGGTTTGAAGACGGCGAGCTAAACGTTTCTGCTAACTGCCTCGATAAACACCTCAATACAATCCCCAACAAAGTTGCAATCATTTTTGAAGCCGATAATGGCGACACTAAAAACGTCACTTATAAAGATCTGTATCACCAAGTGTGCCAATTTGCCAATGGCTTAAAAAGCTTGAACTTGCCGTTTGGCTCGCGCGTGGTCATTTACTTGCCAATGGGCATCGAGGCGGTTGTGGCTATGCAAGCCTGTGCAAGGCTGGGCTTAATTCACAGCGTAGTTTTCGGCGGTTTTTCTGCTAAAAGCATTCATGAACGCATTTTAGATGCTAGCGCAGCTGCAATAATTACCTCTGACGGACAATTTCGCGGCGGTAAAACACTGCCACTGAAAACGGCAGTGGACGAAGCGATTGCAATGGGTGGTTGCGAGTCAATTCAAAAAGTAATTGTGTTAAAAAAAACAGGACAAGAAGTAGCTTGGCAAGCAAATAATGTTTGGTGGAACGACCTAATTGCAAGCCAAGCCGACACTTGCGAACCTGTAATGGTGAGCGCCGAACATCCGCTTTTTCTGCTTTACACGAGTGGCTCAACAGGCAAACCAAAAGGCGTGCAGCATAGCTCTGCAGGCTATTTACTGCACGCGCTAAATACCATGCGCTGGACATTTGATATTAAAGCAGATGACGTGTTTTGGTGTACCGCAGATGTGGGCTGGATTACTGGTCACACTTACGTGGCTTATGGCCCATTAGCGATGGGCGCAACGCAGATTATTTTTGAAGGCATCCCTACGTACCCCGACGCTGGCCGCTTTTGGCAGATGATAGAAAAGCACAAAGTCAGCATTTTTTACACCGCACCTACGGCTATTCGTTCGCTCATTAAAGCCGCTGAAACCACGCCAAACACGCACCCTAAAAATTACGATTTAAGCAGCTTGCGTATTTTGGGCAGCGTGGGCGAGCCAATTAACCCGCAAGCTTGGATGTGGTATTTTGAAAACATTGGCGGCGCAAATTGCCCAATTGTCGATACGTTTTGGCAAACTGAAACGGGCGGCCATGTCATCACCCCACTACCAGGTGCTACGCCATTAGTTCCTGGCTCATGCACATTACCA
>JANLWF010000245.1:0-4758 GCA_031364385.1 Methylotenera sp. | reverse complement strand
ATTTAAATATGAGCGCCGCGTGCAAAGTAGCGAGATTCAATTTAGCGGCGAGTTTGATCGCGTGTACTTAAATACCACTACTGATTGTGTGATTGAAGATGCGGGTTTAAAACGTAAAATTCGCATTGGAAAATCAGGCAGTAGCACCACCGTGGTATGGACGCCAGGTGTTGAAAAGGCGCTCCAAATGGGCGATATGGGCACAGAGCATGAGTGGCGAACTATGATTTGCGTAGAAAATGCCAATGCGCTCGAAAATAGCGTGGTGGTGAATCCCAATCATACGCACACGCTTACGGCTGAATATAGTGTGGAAGATTTGTAAGCTTTAAATTTATTGAGTTTACATGGCGTGTAAAACAAGCTTTTACACACCATTTACAGCTTGCATGCTTAAAGTTTACTTGCTTTTGCAAACGCGATAATTACCTCGCGCACGACTTTACGTTGTGGCGCGGGTAAGCTTAAAAAAGCCTCAAACACTTCTCTTTCCTGAAACGAAATTGCTTCATTCCAACGTTCCCGCGCTTGTATTATTTCTGTTTTAATTTCAGCACCATAACGTAACTCATCAGGTGGAATACGTAACCACTTCGCAAGTGCAATCAACTTATCTTGTGCTGGTAAAGTCTCACCTCTCAACCACCTACGCACCCCGTGTAAGGTCATCGGCTCACCTGAATAATGTAGGTTAAATTGCCTCTCAAGAACTGCTGGTTTTGGCTCTAAGCCTAAAGCTATCATCGCATCTATTAGTCTTTTTGCAAATTTTTGTTTAGTTGTATTCATACTTGTGATTAAAGTCGTTTGCGTGAATAGTTACGTAACTTAACTGTTACAATTAGTTACGTTTTAAAATAAACTATTAGTTAAGTTAAATCGGTAACTAAAAATGAAAAGTAAGCAGGTTGTTTCAAAGCAGCGCGTGAGTGATCACGGTGAGGTGTACACCCACCCGCGTGAAGTCAATGCCATGCTGGATTTGGTAAAACTAGAAACCGAGCGTATAGATTCGCGGTTTTTAGAGCCAGCTTGCGGTACGGGCAATTTTTTAGTCGAGATTTTGGCACGTAAGTTGGCGGTAGTAGCCAATAAATATAAAAAATCGCAACTGGAATACGAGCGTTATGCGGTGCTGGCGGTTAGCTCAATTTACGGCATTGATATTTTGGCGGATAACGTTGCCGCCTGCCAAGATCGCTTATTTGAAGTATTTAACGCGCAATACAGCGCAATATTTAAAACCCAAGCGCAAGATCAATGCCGTGAATCGGTGCGCTTTATCCTCAGCCGCAACATTTTGCATGGCGATGCCTTAACCCTAAAAACCGTGGGCGATGCTAGCAGCCCAGCCAGCCCAATTGTATTTTCAGAATGGTCAGCGGTGAATGGCAGCCTGCTCAAACGGCGCGATTTTGTCTACGCCCATTTGGTTGAATCATCCAGCCACCGTGAAATGCCCTTATTTTCAGATTTGGATGAAGAAGCCTACATACCTGAGCCAGTAAAAGAATATCCGCTTGTTCATTTTTTAGAAGTAGGTTTTTTAGAAGTGGGTGCGCATGGATAGTCATAAAGCTAACACGCTGCCCTTCGACAAGCTCAGGGCGAACGACGAAGCTGAGGCAAGAAATACCGTTCGTACTGAGCCTCTGTATTCCGTTCACCCTGAACTTGTCGAAGGGCAAACCAAAACTAAAATCAACTACAACCCCGATGTATTAAGTTGCCTAGCCAATTTAAGCAATGATGAAGTATTTACCCCGCCAGAGCTGGTGAATCAAATGCTGGATTTATTGCCAGCCGATTTATGGCAAAACCAAGAGGCGAAATTTTTAGACCCCGTAACAAAATCGGGTGTATTTCTACGTGAAATTGCTAAACGGCTAAATGAAGGCTTAAAAGACCAAATCCCCGACCAGAAGACGCGTATTAACCACATATTCACACAACAACTCTACGGCATTGCCATTACGGAACTGACCAGTTTATTAGCGCGGCGCAGTGTGTATTGCTCAAAGTTTGCCAATGGGCAATACGCCGTTGTAGATGGCTTTGATAACCCGCAAGGCAATATATTGTTTAGCCGCATTGAGCATACTTGGAACAACCATGGCAAATGTACATTTTGCGGTGCAAACCAAGCGGGATATGACCGCGACGCAGGCTTAGAAACGCATGCCTATCAATTTATCCACACAGACAAGCCACAAAGTATTTTTGGAAAAGACATGAAATTTGATGTGATTATTGGCAATCCGCCGTATCAACTAAGTGATGGTGGCGCGCAAGCAAGTGCAATGCCCCTTTATCATAAATTTGTACAGCAAGCTAAGAAATTGAATCCTAGATATTTAAGTATGGTTATTCCATCACGTTGGTTTGCAGGTGGTAAAGGCCTAGATACATTTCGAGATGAAATGTTAAGCGACAAAAAAATTAAAGTTATACACGATTTTCATAATGCAGCTGATTGCTTCCCTGGCGTAGAAATTAAAGGCGGAGTTTGCTATTTCATATGGGATAGTAGTTATAAAGGCGATTGCGAAGTTGTTTCACATGCGAGTGCTGGTGACGTAAGTACATTAGTAAGGCCTTTACTTGAGAAAGATGTAGATTTTTTTATTAGGTATAACGGTGCGATTCAAATACTAAATAAAATTAGAGCATACGATGAAATAACTATGGATGAACAGATTAGCTCTCGAAAACCTTTTGATTTGACTACCGATTTTAAGGATTTTGAATTAAAGAAGTTTGAAAGTTCAATTAAAATTTACGCCAACAAAAAAGTTGGTTTTATTAAAAGAAGTTTGATTACCAAAAATACTGATTGGATAGAAAAACATAAAGTTATAGCACCATATGCAATAGGGTCTGGTGACAGTAAAACAGATAAGGTAAACCCGCTTTATGCTGAACCAGAAAGTTGCTGCACAGAAACCTATATCGTATTAGGAAGTTATAAAACAAAAGCTGAGGCAGATAATTTAATTTCTTACATAAATACAAAATTCTTTCATTTCTTTTTAACGTTAAAGAAAAATACACAGCACGCCACCAGCAAAGCTTATTCGTTGGTTCCTAGACAAAGCTTCAACGAAAGTTGGACAGACGAAAAACTTTACAAAAAATACAATTTAACGGCTGAAGAAATCGCCTTTATTGAATCCATGATACGTCCCATGGAGCTGGCGAATGCTTGAGTCTGCTGCAATGCGCCCACACCGTCATCCTCGCGAAAGCGGGGATCCATTAGTTTTTAAGGTTTTAAAGTCAAAATGGATTCCCGCTTTCGCGGGAATGACGCGGCGAGAGGTGGAAATGGCGGTGAGAAGAGCGGCAGTGACATTGCGAGGGATGTTGAATGAGTAGCTTATTATTTCCTCCGCTTAACCCGCCTAGTATTTATGCCTATGCAGATACACGATTTGCAGGTTGTTTAAAAGTAGGCTTTACCACCAAAAGCGCGGCAGAACGGGTGGCGGCACAGTATCCTGTTAATTTACCCAATCAATCGTACACAATTATTTTGGATGAAATTGCCATGCGCGATGATGGCAGTTTTTTTACCGACCATGAAGTGCATAAAGTATTAAGCCGTAAACAAATACAACGTAAAAATGGCGAGTGGTTTGCCTGTGATTTAACCGCGGTAAAAGCGGCGATTATTGAGGTAAAAACAGGCAAGCGGCACGAGGATAACCGCACGCTCAATTTTGGAATGCGCCCCGAGCAACAAGCGGCGGTAGATAAAGCAATTACTTACTTCAACAGCTTTAAAGCTGAGAATAAGGATAAAACACCGCACTTTTTGTGGAACGCCAAAATGCGTTTTGGCAAAACCTTTGCGGCGTATCAGCTAGCTAAAAAAATGGGCTGGAGCAAAATTTTAATCTTAACTTTTAAACCAGCAGTACAAAACGCGTGGCAAGAAGATTTAGAGAATCATTTAGATTTTGCAGGTTGGCAATTTATTGCGCGAGATGCTTTACAGTTTGAACAAGCGGACAAAAAGAAACCAATTGTATGTTTTGGCTCTTTTCAAGATTATTTAGGCAAAAATGCAGTGGGCGGCATAAAAGCCAAAAATGAATGGGTACACACTACAAATTGGGATTGTGTGATATTTGATGAATACCACTATGGCGCATGGCGTGAAACCGCCAAAGAGCTATTTGATGCCGAAGATAAAAAAGAAGTAGCCTTTGCAGAGGGCGCAGGCATGGATTATTTTGATGAAGCCAATATGCCGATTACCACCCATGCGTATTTGTATTTATCTGGCACACCATTTAGGGCGATACAATCGGGCGAGTTTATTGAAGAGCAGATTTACAACTGGACATATTCTGACGAGCAGCGCGCAAAAGAGGCTTGGACTAAAGATAACAATCCATACGCAGCCTTGCCGCGTATGGTGATGCTGACTTACCAATTGCCTGATGCGATTCGCGAAGTAGCGATGAAAGGCGAATATAACGAATTTGATTTGAATGAGTTTTTTAAAGCTAACGGTGAAAGTGCTTTAGCAAAGTTTAAATATGAAAACGAAGTGCAAAAATGGCTAGATTTAATACGTGGCGCACTAGCAGAAACCACAATTGATAATTTAAAGCTAGGTGCTGAAAAACCACCTATGCCATTTTCAGATACTCGATTACTGAATGTACTATCTCATACCTTTTGGTTTTTGCCCAATGTGGCTTCATGCCATGCAATGAACAACTTATTAGCGCAAAAGCAAAACAAGTTTTA
>JANLWF010000235.1:0-2225 GCA_031364385.1 Methylotenera sp. | reverse complement strand
AGCTTAGCTGAAACGATTCAGCTGGCAACACAAAATCAACCTTTGTTGCAGTCTCTGGATGATACAGCGGCCTCAGTGCGCCAATCTGCCATTGCAGAAGGTCAATTGCCAGACCCCAAGCTTAAATTTGGACTCATCAATTTACCTGTGACTGGCAGCGATGCTTTGCGTTACAGCCGCGATGACCAAACCATGGTCAATATCGGCTATTCGCAAGAAGTTATTCCGCTTAAAAAACGTGAAATAGCCTCGAATCGCATGTTGGCAGAGGCGGATCAATTTCAAACTGAGCAGCATGCCACCGCTAGGTCAATCGAGCGAGATGTTGCATTGGCTTGGCTTGATGTGTTTGAGGCGCAACGTAAAAGCGAGCTTTATCAACGTGTGGTTGATGATATGCAGGCTGAGCGAAAGGTTTTGGTTGCTAGCGTGAGTTCAGGCGCAGCTAACTCAAGCGAGGTATTGAGCGTAGATACAGAGGTATCAAAGACCAATGAAAAGCTTATTCTTGCTAAACGTGATGAGCGCAAAGCCCGTGCTGCCTTATCGCGCTGGATTGGCAATGCAGCCGCACGCTCAATTGCATCTGAGCTGCCAGTGATGACCAACCGTTTGACACGCGATGAGGCGCAAAACGAGATTGAAAAACATCCAATGTTAAAAAATGCTTATCAAACTGAAAAAGTGGCTCAATTAGACGTTGATAGTGCGCAAGCCAATTTTGAGCGCAATTGGGGCTGGGAAGTTGCTTATGGAAAGCGCTTTGCGGACCGCAGTGATATGTTGAGTTTTCAGGTTTCTATTGACCTGCAATTAGACAGAGCGCATCGACAGGATAGGCGCACGGCTGAAAAGTTATTACTGGTTGAGAAGGCACGCAAGCTTACCGAAGAGAGGCGACGGGAACTGACGGCAGAATTGCAAAATGCACAGGCAGATGCTGAAGCGGCTGAGGCGCGCGATAGCGAGTACCAAACCAAGTTTATTCCTAATGCAAAAGCGCGATTAAGTTTGGCGCAAGCGGCTTATAAGGTAAACAAGCAATCGCTAAGTGATGTTTGGGAAGCACGTAGAAGCGTGATTGAAGCGGAGCTGGATTATTGGATGATACTCACCGAACGTCAGCGCGCTGCCGTAAAAATTGGCTATTTACTCAATGATAATCAATTATTTAAACAATATTAAGCATTTAAACAAAATTAAAAGGAAATGATCATGAAAACGAACCAAATTTTAGCAATATCAACATTATTAGCCGCTATCGCTGGCTGTTCTAAACAAGATAATCCTGAAGCGGTGGATAAGGCAGCAATGAAGCCTGCTGTGGAATCCAGCGCCCCAGTTGAAGCAAAGCCCACCGCAATGTTACCTAATGAAATTAAGGCTGACGACTTGAGCGGTGTGAATGTAGAACAAGATGGTAGCGGTAAAAAAGTACTTTATTGGGAAGACCCGATGGTGGAAGGACGGCATTTTAATAAGTCTGGCAAATCGCCTTTTATGGACATGCAATTAGCACCCAGATATGCCGAATAAGATACGCCAAACTTACTGTGCACCAAATAAGTTACGCAGAATAACCTATGCGAAAAGACTAAGGAATTAACAATGAAACGACTTCATTTAGTAATGGTGGCTATTCTATTAGCGCTGTTTACGGGCTTGGGCTGGTTTTTTGGGCAGAAAACTATAGCTGATAAAATGGAAAAAACACCGCCAAGCCAGCCTATTAGCAACGGCGTAGTTCAAGACGATAGCGGTAAAACGGTTAAATACTGGTACGACCCTATGGTGCCGAATCAAAAGTTTGATAAGCCTGGAAAATCGCCATTTATGGATATGCAACTGGAGCCTAAATATGCTGAAACTGCTGCTGGTAGTGAGGATGCTGGGGTCAGCATTTCGTCACAAACCGCGCAAAACCTAGGCATAAGGCTCGCAAAAGTTGAGACTAAAAGTTTTGGCGAGACTTTCTCTGCGGTTGGACGCATAGAACCTGACGAAAGGCGTTTTTATGTAGTGCAAACGCGCATCTCAGGGTTTGTCGAGCGTTTATATGTGCGCGCTGTGGGCGATCCAGTGAGTAAAGGTCAAAAAATTGCTGAAATCTATGCGCCAGAATTATTGGCAGCGCAGCAGGAATATTTAACGTTATTAACACTAAACCGAATAGATGCAGATAGCTCGCTTAAGCAAGCAGCACGTAATCGCTTAAAGCTACTCGG
>JANLWF010000221.1:0-4868 GCA_031364385.1 Methylotenera sp. | reverse complement strand
CGCTTAGTGGAATCTGGCTCTTTTTTCTCCATCGCGGGCAGCAAAATGTCTTTCACTTGGTCCAACTGAAAATCATTATCGCCATGAATAGTGATAATGTTATCTTTCTCGTTAAACTCAACCTTTGCCGCCGTGCCTTTAAAATCATAGCGGTTGGTGATTTGTTTATCTGTAGTGTCTATGGCGTTTTTAAGCGCAACTTTATCCACCTCAGAGCTGATGTCAAAACTTGGCATAATTATCTCTCATACTTTCAAGCGAAGGCAGTACTAGGCGCAAGCGCGCAGACAGTACGATTAGTACGGCAAGCGCTTGCAACGACGTAATACCGAGCCTTCATTATTCAAAGTGGCAAACGTAATCTAGCATTTCTGTAACTTCAATATCAAAACTTGAGTTGCCTGGCACGGTAAACTTCTCGCCCGCACCGTAGGTTTTCCAGCTTTCTTCACCTTTTAAACGCACTTTGCATTGGCCTAAATTAACCTCCATCAATTCTGGCGCGGCGGTGTTAAACGTTAAACTGCTTGGAAAAATCACGCCAATCGTAGAGCGCGTGCCGTTTGGCAGCAACACGGTATGGCTGACACATTTGCCGTCAAAATAGACATTCGCTTTTTTCTTTACACTTACATTATCAAACTGTGCCATTTTTAATCCTCAAGATTTATTATAATAATCAATTACTTAACTACATAGCTGCGACAATTTGGTCGCCCATTTCTGAACAACTTACTTTTTTAGTGCCGGCTTCAAAAATATCGCCCGTACGATAACCCGCAGCTAAAACTTTTTTCACCGCGTTTTCTATGCGCTGTGCGGTGGCTTCGTTATCGAAAGTGTATCGCAACATCATGGCGGTAGAAAGTATGGTCGCAATTGGATTAGCCAAGTTTTTTCCTGCAATATCAGGCGCAGAGCCATGCGAAGGTTCGTATAAGCCTTTTTTAGTTTCATTCAACGAAGCAGATGCCAACATGCCGATTGAGCCTGTGAGCATTGATGCTTCATCGGATAAAATATCGCCAAAAATATTGCCTGTTACCATCACATCAAATTGTTTTGGATTACGAATCAACTGCATGGCGGCGTTATCGACGTACATGTGCGTTAACTCAACTTCTGGGTATTCTTTGGCTACATCAATCACAATTTCTTTCCAGAATTCGGTGGTTTCTAGCACGTTGGCTTTATCTACTGAGCATAATTTACCTTTTTGACCACTCTTACGGCGCTTCATGGCGATACCAAACGCTACGTGGGCAATACGCCGCACTTCAGATTCCGCATACACCATAGTGTTAAAGCCTTCGCGTTCGCCATTTTCGTTCACGCGCATACCGCGCGGTTGGCCAAAATACACGTCACCCGTGAGTTCGCGCACAATCATAATATCTAAGCCAGAAACCACTTCTGGCTTGAGTGTAGAAGCATTGGCAAGCTCAGGATACAGCACCGCTGGGCGCAAATTGGCAAACAAACCTAAATCTTTGCGAATCGCCAGTAAACCGCGTTCAGGTCGTAACGAACGGTCTAAATTATCGTACTGCGGACCGCCAACTGCGCCTAGCAAGACCGCATCGGCATCACGGCAGATTTTTTGCGTAAATTCTGGGTAAGGGTGGCCATATTCTTCATACGCTTGGCCTCCTAGTGGCGCATGTACAAACGTCATCGGCATACCTTCTGCTTTTAATACCTCTAACACGCGCAAGGCTTGCACCATAATTTCTTTGCCAATGCCATCACCAGCGAGTACTGCGATTTTCATTCAATTTTCCCTTAAATATTATTAATTCAAACTTATTTAAAATCCCCGATATCCTTGTGAGAGAGGGCGTTGTTTTTAGGTAAACAGCCAAGGCTGCGTTGATTGGTGTTTCACTTCAAACTTTTTGATTTCATCAGCATGCATTAAAGTTAAGCCAATTTCATCCAAACCATTGAGCAAATTATGCTTAGATGTCGCATTGATTTCAAAACCAAACGTTTCGCCCGATGGCAAAGTCACCGTTTGCGATGCCAAATCGACATTCAGTGCATAGCCAACATTGGCTTCGCATTCTTTAAATAATTTATCCACAACCGCATGGCTAGCAACAATGGGCAACATGCCGTTTTTATAGCAATTGCCAAAGAAAATATCCGCATAACTAGGCGCAATAATCACGCGAAAGCCGTAATCTTCAATCGCCCAGGGCGCATGCTCACGGCTGGAGCCACAACCAAAGTTCTCGCGCGCCAACATGATTTGTGCGCCTTTATAGCGCGGTTGATTCAGCACGAAATCTTGATTTAATGGGCGGTTGGTACAATCCATGCCTGGCTCGCCATGGTTGGTATAACGCCATTCATCAAACAAATAAGGGCCAAAGCCAGAGCGTTTAATCGACTTCAAAAACTGTTTTGGGATAATCGCGTCGGTATCAATATTGGCGCGATCAATCGGGCAAGCTAGGCCGTTTAATTGGGTAAATGCTTTCATATGGTTTTAATCCTAAAGTATTCCTTAATTATACTGTCCGCACGTCAACAAAATGTCCAGCAATTGCCGCCGCTACGGCCATGGCTGGGCTGACTAAATGCGTGCGGCCGCCTTGGCCTTGGCGGCCTTCAAAATTGCGGTTAGATGTCGATGCGCAACGCTCGCCTGGGCTAAGTCTGTCAGCGTTCATGGCCAAACACATACTGCAACCTGGCTCGCGCCACTCAAAACCCGCATCGAGGAAAATCTTATCTAAGCCCTCTTCTTCGGCTTGGCGTTTTACCATGCCAGAACCTGGCACAACCATTGCCAACATCACGCTGCTGGCGACTTTTTTGCCTTTTGCCACCACGGCGGCAGCACGTAAATCTTCAATGCGCGAATTAGTACAAGAGCCAATAAAGATCTTGTCCAATTGAATATTTTCAATCGGCGTGTTGGGGGTTAAGCCCATGTATTTTAAAGCGTTTTCCATGCTGGTGCGCTTGGTTGCATCCTTCTCATTGGCTGGGTCAGGCACGCGGCCACCAATTGGCAACACTTGCTCTGGCGATGTACCCCAAGTGACTTGCGGAGCAATGTCTGCGCCATCTAGCGGCACAATTACATCAAATTTCGCGTCAGCATCACTGCTTAATGTGTTCCAGTAAGCCACGGCTTTATCCCAATTTGCGGCTTTTGGTGCGTATAAGCGGCCTTTTAAATAATCGGCTGTTTTAAAATCTGGCGCGATAATGCCAGCGCGCGCACCCGCTTCAATCGCCATATTGCAAACTGTCATGCGGCCTTCCATCGAAAGCGCACGAATCACTTCACCGCCAAATTCAATGGAATAGCCTGTGCCACCAGCCGTGCCAATTTTGCCGATAATGGCTAAGGCCACGTCTTTAGCGGTGATGCCAACGCCTAATTTGCCATCTACACGCACCAACATATTTTTAGATTTTTTGATAATTAAGGTTTGGGTTGCTAACACATGCTCAACTTCTGACGTACCAATACCATGTGCCAAGGCACCAAATGCGCCATGCGTGCTGGTATGGCTATCGCCGCACACTACTGTCATGCCAGGCAAAGTCGTGCCTTGTTCTGGCCCTATCACATGAATAATGCCTTGATTAGCGTGCTTAAACGGAAAATACACCAGCGCGCCAAAGTCTTTAATGTTGTTATCAAGCGTCTCAACTTGCAAGCGCGAAATCGGGTCTTCAATGCCTTTCGCCCAATCTTTGGTCGGCGTATTGTGGTCAGGATTAGCCACAATGGTGTCGTTGCGCCAAGGTTTGCGGTTAGCCAATCGCAATCCTTCAAACGCTTGCGGGCTGGTGACTTCATGCACCAAATGTCTATCGATGTAGATTAAGCAGGTGCCGTCTGCATCTTCATGCACCACGTGTGAGTCCCATAATTTATCGTAAAGGGTCTTTGCTATAAAATTGCTTCCTGCCATGATCATTCCTTTATAAAAACTCTTGTTTTAGCTTATAAAAAGCTAAGCTGCTGCCAATCGTTTCACAATTTGCGCATCTTGCAACAGCTTGTACTCAATCGCATCACACATGGCGCGCCAAGACGCGTCAATAATATCGGTCGATACACCAATCGTCGTCCAACTGCGATGTTGATCGGCCGATTCAATCAGCACGCGCACTTTGGCGGCGGTGGCTTTGTCCGAATCCAGCACGCGTACTTTGTAATCAATCAACTTTACCTCGCTTATTTGCGGGTAAAAGCGTTCTAGCGCTTTGCGAATGGCTTTATCCAGCGCATTCACAGGGCCATCGCCTTCAGCCGTTACGCTTTCTACTTGGCCTGCCACGGTAATTTTCACCTTGGCAATGGCATTATTGCTGCGATTTTCAGAAAACTCTTGCACGCTTACCGTGTATTCATTCAGCTCAAAAAACGGCTGAAAATGGCCTAATTGCTTGTGTATTAACAAATCAAACGATGACTCAGCGCTTTCAAATTGGTAACCATCATTCTCTAATGATTTTAGATGCTCTAAAATGCGCTTGGTTTCAATTGAATCTTTGGTCAAGCTTGCATCCACCGCGTTAATTTTAGCCAACAGCGCACTGCGCCCTGCCACTTCAGACACCAAAATATGCCGCGCATTGCCCACCAGCTCTGGGTTAATGTGCTCATAAGAAATTGGATTTTTAGTCACCGCATCAATGTGCATGCCGCCTTTGTGCGAGAACGCGTCATGGCCTACATAAGCGGCTTTGTCGTTAAACATTATATTGGCGACTTCACTTACAAAGCGCGCGGCTGAAGCCAAATCCGCCATATTTTGCTGAGGGATGCAAGACAGCCCTAGTTTTAGTTGCAAGTTAGGGATAATCGCGCATAAATTCGCATTACCACAACGCTCGCCAAT
>JANLWF010000128.1:0-8958 GCA_031364385.1 Methylotenera sp. | reverse complement strand
TGCTTCACTCAATCGAATATACATGGCACCTAAATCACAATATTCTCCTATCCCTAAAAATCTCATGTGAAGGTTTATCCCGCCTGTTTTCGAGCAGTTAAAACGACTGCTGCAATCCTATCTGCCTTATTGTATGTCTCGCTAAGCAGTTCTTCCCCAAAAATATCAGGATCTATTTCACTATAGTGAAATGTAAAACTTGCGCGCTTTAATTTAGCCTCAACTGCTGCGAGAAAAGCATCATGTCCATGCACAATAGCCACACCTGTATAAAGTAACAATGCCCCACCAGAATTTAAGCGTTGAATTGCGGCATCCACTATATCCAATGACAATTTGCTACCTAACTGTCCACCGCCATGTCGATAAGTACGTTTAGCTTCATCAACAAGGTAAGGTGGATTAGCAATAATCAGATCAAAATTGCCTTTGATATTGTTGAGCAAATCACTTTGTACTAATTTTATGTTGTGAATATTTGCAGCATCTACGTTAATGCGCGCTAGATTCAATGCCTCATTATTGATATCAGCCGCTATGATTTCGGCCTCTGGCAATGCCTGCGCAAGTAAAACCGCCCCTGCCCCGCTACCTGTACCAATATCCACTGCCCTATAAACAGGTTGATTGTTTGTGCTTAAAAAATGTTGTATCGCATTGGCAAATCGATAGGTATCAGGCCCAAAGAAAACAGCTTCATTGCCTGCAGTGGGGTAAGCAGAGTGCAGAAAGAGTTGCTCTTTAATACTGGTATTAATACTAGAAACGCGCAATAGACTTTTCCAACCATTTTCGGTTTTAGTTAAAATTTTGGCTGATTGCATCAAATCAAATAAAGTAGCCTCAGCCGCATCAGCATTGAAAGAGCGATTCCAACCAAAAATGTCAGCCAGGTCGTATGCGATTGCATTTTCTGGTCGCTTATTGACTTTTTCATGACTGGCAGGGCTTGTGGTGGTGAAGCGATAGCCCTGAGTTTTCAGATATCCCAATAATAAGCCAAGCTGCTGTTGTTTGTATTCAGTTTGTTCTAAATTTTTCATAGTCATATAGACAAGATTAACAGTTAAAAAATAATTTATAAGTACGCTAACGTACAGATTAAGCAATGCGTTTTATTTAACCTCTCACCTAAATTCACAATCGTTTTTTGGAGATTTCCGATGAAAGCACTCGTTTATAACGGCTCGCGCAATGTTAACTTGGTTGAAATGTCAGATGCAAAAGTTGAGCACTCAACTGACGTTGTCAAGCGTCCAATACCTTCCACTAATCTGCGCCCAATTGTTTCCATTTTCCACTCTATTGAGCACGACTTATACTAACTCGAAGTCAAAGCAGCATACCAAGAGCATCAGCAGCAAATAATAATAATAAAGTTTAACTTACTTTTTGATTGGTTTTTGATGGGATAGCCAAGTTAGCGTATAATGTTGCAGCCTTTTAAAAAATTTACCTTTGAAAATTATTTTAGAATAGGACTATTTAAGTAGCCAAACCAATTGTAATTACTCAAGCAAAATTGACTCTATTATTCTGAGTCAAATCACAACAGTATTGCTACAACCTAGTAAACAAAGCCTCAGCAAGAGGCTTTGTTATTTATTGAAACAATTTTTAAAGTATTTGGGATAAAAGATGGCAATTCGTGTAGCAATTAATGGTTATGGGCGCATTGGGCGCAATGTGTTGTGCGCATTTTATGAGCAACAACGACAAGATATGGAAATAGTCGCCATAAACGGCTCGTCTAATTTAGAGTGTATGGCACATTTAACCAAACATGACACCATACATGGAAAATTTAAAGGTACGGTTGAAACGCTGGATGAAAACGGCAAACATTACTTAGTGTTAAATGGTGACAAGATTCGGGTGACAACAGACCATAACCCCGCTAACTTGCCCTGGAAAGAGCTGAATATTGATGTCGTTTTAGAATGCACAGGCGCATTTCGTACGAAAGAAAAATGTCAGCCACACTTGGATGCGGGCGCTAAAAAAGTCATTATCTCATCCCCAGCAGATCATAACGAATGCGATGCGACCATTGTGATGGGCGTGAATGACCATATTCTCAGCGCAGCGATGACCGTGATCTCAAACGCATCATGCACCACAAATGGTTTAGCCCCCATAGTAGCGCCATTGCACGAACAATTAGGCATTGTCTCAGGCTTGATGACCACCATTCACTCCTACACCAACGACCAAATGCTGGTGGATGGCCATCATAAAGATTTGTATCGTGCGCGCGCCGCCGCCTTAAATATGATTCCTACCAAAACAGGTGCCGCACAAGCAGTAGGCATTGTGATTCCAGAATTATATGGTAAGCTCTCAGGCTATGCTGTACGCGTGCCGACCGCCAACGTCTCCATGGTAGATCTCACTTTTATTGCTAGCCGTGAAACCACTAAAGAAGAAGTAAATCGCATCATAAAAGAAGCCTCAGAAGGCGCACTCAAAGGGTTTTTAGCCTACAACACCGAACCACTTGTTTCTAGCGATTTTAATCACACCGAGGCCTCGTCTAATTTTGATGCCAAACACACTACGGTAATCGGTAATTTGGTAAAGGTCATGGCTTGGTATGACAACGAATGGGGCTTTAGTTGTCGCATGTTAGACGCCGCAGCGTCCTTAATGCATGCAAAGTAGTCGCAAACCGTACCTGAGACAGCTTACCAAAAGTCATATTTCACTTGCAAGGTTAGCCATACCCTTGGTGAAGTACCAAGCCAGTGCGATACTCTGATTATCATTTGGTAGTGCACTTTATCATTTGGTAGTGCACTTGCACCTTTTGTGTGCATTTCTATTTAACGTTCACCCATTAAAACTCACGCTGATAAATAAATTATTTAATCTAAATCAATAAGTTAATCAATTTATTTAAACTTGGCACAGCCTTTGCTCAAGTTAAACTATGCTAACCATGTTAAAAGTAATGATTGTTGACTACGATAAGCTGCGAAGCAAGCCGCTAAAGCAATCACTAGTTGATAGCGGTTTTGATGTGGTGGCGCATGTAGAAAATGATATTGATTTGCAAGCAAAGTGCTTAGCATTAAAACCGGATGTAGTCATTATTGATACAGACTCACCAGATCGCGACACATTAGAGAATATTTGTGTAATGAGCATGCACGACCCGCGACCGATTGTGATGTTTACCCACGATGGTAACAAAGAGCAGATTAAATTAGCAACACAGGCAGGTGTGAGCGCCTATGTGGTTGGGACGATTCCAAGTGAAAGGTTGGTGCCTGTGATAGATGCGGCAATTGCAAGATTTGAAGAATTCAAAAATTTACGCAATGAACTATTGCAAGCCAAAACTAAGTTAGATGAGCGAAAAGTCATAGAGCGTGCCAAAGGCTTGCTCATGAAACAACGTGGCCTAGACGAAGATGCAGCTTATGAAATGTTGCGTAGCATGGCCATGAAAAAAAATATGAAATTGGCAGATTTATCTGATCAATTGTTACAGGCTGCAAGTATGTTAATTTTGTAATAAGTTTGAACTTGAAGGTTTGCTTGCTTAAAGATGGGCAAAGCAAATATTGAATGATGCTAATGGCGGCATCTAAATGAGCAAAAAAGACAAAGGCGTCTTAATAGTATGAGTAATGACTCGTGCTATTAAGGCGCTTTTTTATGCGTGAAAATTTAATATGGAGTTAAAAATGTCGAAAAAAATTAAGCCAGATACAGCAATTATTTCAACACCTAATGCTAAAAAAGATACTGGTATTACTACTGGCAATGTTCTGTCTAGTAATTTACTGCTGGATAATAGTCGCAGAAACTTTTTTAAACACAGCATTGTTGGTGCCCTAGGTGCAGCAGCGATGCTAAATATGTTGCCAAAAGGACTTGGTGGTATGGCATATGCTGCTGGCTCTGACGCGCCAGAAATTAAAGAGGTAAAAATTGGCTTTATTCCATTAACTGATTGCGCGCCGATTGTAGTGGCGGCTGAGATGGGTTTTGATAAAAAATATGGTATCAAAATTACCCCCAGTAAAGAAGCCAGTTGGGCGGCGATACGCGATAAAACAGTAAATGGCGAGTTGCACGCTGCACATGTGCTATATGGCTTGATATACGGCGTTCAACTGGGTATTGGTGGCCAACAAAAAGACATGTCCATTTTAATGGCGCTTAATAATAACGGTCAAGGTATTACACTTTCTAACCAGCTTAAAGATAAAGGTGTGAAAGATGGCAAAAGCTTAAAACGTTTATTGGATAACGAAAATCGCGATTACACCTTTGCACAAACCTTCCCCACTGGCACGCATGCCATGTGGCTCAATTATTGGCTGGCAGCGCATGGTATTAACCCAATTAAAGACGTTAAAAATATTGTAGTGCCACCGCCACAAATGGTCGCTAATATGCGCATAGGCAATATGGATGGCTATTGCGTTGGCGAGCCATGGAACGCACGTGCAGTCTATGATAAATTAGGCTTTACCGTGGCTACCAGCCAAGATATATGGGTCGATCATCCTGAAAAAGTACTCGGCACCACGGCAGAATTTGTCGCCAAAAACCCCAACACCGCACGCGCCATGATCATGGCTATTTTAGACGCTTGCAAATATATCGATGCCATGGCCAACCGCGGCAAAGTAGTCGATTTGATTTCAGGTAAAGCTTATGTTAACGCGCCTAAAGATGTGATTGGCGGTCGCTTTGTAGGCGATTACGACAATGGTGCAGGTAAAAAATATAAAGATCCAAATTACATGAAATTTTACAATGACGGTGCGGTTAACTACCCCTACCTTTCAGACGGCATGTGGTTTTTAACGCAGCATAAACGCTGGGGTATGCTAAAAACCGACCCTGATTATTTAGCAGTGGCCAAACAAATTAACCAAATTGAATTGTATAGCCAAGCGGCTGGCCAAGTGGGCGCAAGTGTGCCGAAAACCCCCATGCGTAGCTCTAAATTAATGGATGGCATGGTGTGGGATGGCAGCAACCCAGTCGCTTATGCAGCTGGCTTTAAGGTTAAAGCTTAATTTTTAGTTAAGGAAATATTATGAATGTGGTCCCTATTCATCAAGAAATATTAGAATCATCTAAAGAAGACACTAAGCCCGCTAAATTACAGATGGTTAAAACTAAAGCTGAAGTTACTAAATCTACGCAAATATTACCAATAGCGCAAAGTGGCTTTACATGGGGTGAAAAATCCAAAGAAATCATGCGGCAACTCATACCACCTGTGATAGGTTTACTGCTTTTATTGGCTGTTTGGAGCTTAATCGCGGCGCAAGCACAAGGTTTGCCGGGACCTATCTCTACCTTTAAAGCCGCAATGGTGCTGTTTAGTGACCCATTTTATATCAACGGCCCTAACGATCAGGGCATCGGCTGGAACATTGTGAGCTCGTTGCAGCGCGTTGCCTTAGGTTTTGGTTTGGCGGCAGTGGTTGGCATACCGCTAGGCTTTATGATTGGGCGTTTTGAGTTTTTAAACCGCATGACAGCGCCTATTATCAGCTTATTGCGCCCTGTTTCTCCACTCGCATGGCTGCCTATAGGCCTGCTGGTATTTAAGGCGGCTAACCCAGCGGCCATTTGGGTCATTTTTATCTCTGCCATTTGGCCCATGATTATTAACACTGCAGTCGGTGTTAGCAAGGTGCCTCAAGATTACATGAATGTGGCTAAAGTGCTTAATTTAAACGAGTGGAAGATACTCACAAAAATTTTAATCCCCAGCACGCTGCCATATGTGCTTACAGGTGTGCGTCTATCTATTGGTGTGGCTTGGTTGGTGATAGTAGCTGCAGAGATGCTTACAGGTGGCGTAGGTATTGGCTTTTGGGTATGGGATGAATGGAATAACTTGGTAGTAGAGCACATTATTATTGCAATTTTTGTGGTGGGTATTGTGGGCTTATTGTTAGAACAATTTTTAATCGCTATTGCAAAACGCTTTAGTTACGAATAAACCCAGTACAACTAAATGGAGTACAACCAAATGGAACAAAACAAGGAAAAAACCATGACTGCAAGTACTAAAGAAAAAGTGGCGGCTAAACCTTTAGGTAAACCATTAGATAGATATGTGTTTATTGAAAACGTAGACATGGAGTTTCGAAGTAAAAAAGGCGCCTTTAAAGCGCTTGAGAATATTAATTTAAACATTCAACAGGGTGAGTTTGTATCGATTATTGGACACTCTGGTTGCGGTAAATCAACCGTGCTTAACTTGATTGCTGGCCTTACCCAGCCTACTAAAGGCAATTTATTTTGTGCAGGCCGCGAAATCGCACGCCCTGGGCCAGATCGTGCGGTGGTATTTCAAAATCATTCTCTGTTGCCTTGGCTAACTTGCTTTGAGAATGTGTATTTGGCGGTTGAGCGCGTATTTGGCAGCGAAACCAAAGTAAATTTAGATGTTCGCACGCATGCAGCGCTTGATTTGGTCGGTCTATCACATGCTGCCGAAAAGCGACCGAATGAAATCTCTGGCGGTATGAAACAGCGTGTGGGCATTGCCCGTGCACTAGCTATGGAGCCCAAAGTATTATTGCTGGATGAGCCATTTGGCGCACTAGATGCGCTAACCCGTGCCAACTTACAAGATGAACTTGCAAAAATTATCGAGAAATCTGGTTGCACAGCAGTCATGGTGACCCATGATGTGGATGAAGCGGTGCTGCTGTCTGACCGCATTGTCATGATGACCAATGGGCCAAGTGCGACGATTGGTGAGATTTTAACAGTCGATATACCTAAATCGCGCAATCGTTTACAGCTTGCTGAAGACAAACATTACAACCATTTACGCAGTGAAGTATTACGCTTTTTATATGAGCGCCATGCCAAAAAAGCCGCTTAATTAATTCTACCCATAAAAAATTTACAGGAAACCAAATGAAACAAGCAAAGTTTAACTTAACGCCTAAATTAAAACTAGGCACTTATGCCGCCCTACTCGCCTTTTCTAGTGCAGCTTGCAACGCTATTGCCGAGGAAGCCGCAGCGCCTGAAGAAGAATACACCTTCATGAATTCAGTCAAAGAAGGCAAAAACCTCACTAGCTTTAGATTGCGCTATGAAAGCGCTGATCAAGATGGTTATCAGCCAGGCAATTTATTGGGTTTAACTGCCCCTCCTAACAACCCAACACGTAATGAGGATTTGAAAACGGCTCACGGCATTACGCTGCGTAGCTTAATTGGCTGGCAGACAGCACCGTATCAAAACTTTAGCTTTGCTGCGCAGTTGATTGATGTCACAAAATTCTCTGACAATTTTAATGATAGCACTAACAATACCCTGATTAACGGTGTTTCTAACCAGCCTAGAAATATTGAATACGCAAAAATTGTTGATCCCACTTATACTGGCATCAACCAGCTTTATGTGGATTGGACAGGCATTAAAAACACCAAGTTTCGCCTTGGCCGCCAATCACTTAACCTAGATAACGTGCGTTTTATCGGCGATATTGGTTTCCGCCAAGCTATGCAAGTATTTGATGGCGGTTCAGTGATTAATAAAAGTATTCCAGAAACTGAAGTATTTTTAGCGCATTTTGAACGTGTACGGCAAATTACCACCAAAAACCGTGACGACGGCGCGCTAGAAATTGCTAATGTGCGTTACCGCATATCCCCTACAGAGTTTTTAATCGGTTATGCCTATTTAGATGGCTTTGAAGACTTAGGTTTAGGTCGCGCTTGGTTTGGTAACGGCGGTGCAACGCCAGCAGCAACTGCAGCTGGTAAAAATGGTACCCTAAATGCTAATGCTGATCAAGGTAACAAAGTATTTGGTTTACGCTTAGATGGTACGCATCCTTTCAACCCAAACTTTAGAGCGCACTACACTGCAGAATACGCGAAACAAAGCGATTACAGTGGTGGCGACTCACGCATTGATGCACATTATTACAAACTAGGAGGCGGCCTAGGGTTTGATAATTTCAATATGCGTATCGATCAAGAGCTACTTTCTAGTAACAACAGCAAATTTGCCTTTCAAACGCCGTTTGGCACCAATCACTTGTTTCAAGGTTGGGTAGATAAATTCTTAGCAACGCCAGTAGAAGGTATTCGCGATACCTTTGTAACAGCAACTTATCGCTATGATAACTTCACATTCTTTGCAGATTATCACCTTTTCAAATCGGATGAAGATTTTCACACCGTTGGCAGTGGTGTGGCCACCAATGGCAACAAATTCGGTAAAGAATGGAATGTGGCAGCAACTTGGAATATTGATAAAAACTGGATGACCAAGTTGGAATACGGCAAATTTACGGAAGATGACAAATATGCTTTATTGCCTACAACCGTTGCACAATCTACTGGTACGCTAACCAATATTGCTAACAGTAATCGTGGCCGCGTGCGTGACACTGACAAATTGTGGCTAACCGCAAGCTATACTTTTTAATTATTCACTAACTTTTGAATAACGCACCGTTTTGGTTCAAACAAATGGTGCGTTTGTTTTTTTCGGTGCATAACGTTCATTATTTTTTTAGGGTAAATAGCTAAGTGATTAATTTAAATAAAAAATTAATATTGGCACGTATATTGCGAAAGCTATAGCGAATATTCTTAGTTTAGGTTTTAAAAAATGCAAAAAATGAAATTAGTCGTTGTTGGCAATGGCATGGCGGGCATGCGCGTGGTGGAAGAATTGCTTAAAATTGCGCCTGAAATTTACGACATTACTGTATTCGGCGATGAGCCCTACCCCAATTACAACCGCATCATGCTCTCGCCCGTATTGGCGAATGAGCAAACCATTAACGATATTATTTTAAACACGCGTGAATGGTATGCTGAGAATAACATCACGCTCTATACTAGTGCGCGCATCAATAAAATTGACCGAAAAAATCGTATAGTCACCGCTGAAGATGGCACAACAGCGGAATATGACCGTTTATTATTAGCCACAGGCTCTAAGCCCTTT
>JANLWF010000118.1:0-2947 GCA_031364385.1 Methylotenera sp. | reverse complement strand
CAAAAGCTTGTTGCGCTTGGCTTGGCGATAAGTTTTATTAGAGTTTACAAAACTAACAAAATTGCGCCATCTGTCACTACTTTCACCACCTGAGAATGATGTTAGATATTCATAAGCCGTACGATTGCCTTTGTTGCGGTTTTCTCTGGCGTGCACCAATACACGGTTATTTTTACTGTTATCAAAACTGCGTGAATACGGCAAAACATGGTCAATTTCAACGTAAGCTAGGTCAAATAAACTGTTTAAATCAATTGGCTCAATGGAGTAAGCACATTTACCTTGTTGCTCTCGGTATAGCTGATATTTTTCAAAATCTTTACCTTTTAACTCGCCAGTTGTATTAAATTCCACATTAAAAGTGATACGGTCTTTTTCGTTTTTTGCTCTAAACTCTTCTTGCAAATCTTTAATTTTTCTACGTTCATCAAATGGCCTTGACAAATCTCGCGCCATTTCAATGTTCACTTGGTGAGGTGCGCCGTATTTTTTGATTAAAGCATTCATTACTTTGCGCGCTTGGTTTAGGGCGCGTAGCACAACGGGGTTGCGCGGAATATCTAAGTTCTCATTAAAAATAAGCTTACCTGTTTTATCGCGTGCGCTATAAAACGGCGGTAAATAATGCAACTTTTCATCACCGGCTTTAGCCATCTGGCTGTGATGATAACCCGCCTCAACGCAAGCCTCGTCATAGCGCAAACTTTGCTGCATATGCGGCACAATTTTACAAAGTGCTTTGAGTGACAAGTTGCTGAATTTATCAAAGCGAACACCTAGCAGCGCTTCCACCATTTTTGCTTTATTAGGCAAGTTGAGCTTATTGAGCTCTCGCTCAACTTCATCGTCTTCTTTATAAATACTTAATACCCATGCAATTTGGTCTAACAAGCTTGTATCACCTGCTGTTGCAGCATTCACCAACCCTTGCCACTCTGTTTCTAAACCTGTTTTTTTAAGCGTGTTTCGCAATTCTTGAAAGGCAGGGATTTTGATTAAAGTTGTAGCTTCAGGGTCTTTTGGTTTGGCTTCTTCAGCCGCTTGCACAGGGTATGAAAAACCTGCAAATTTAGCCGACTCTGTCAACAAACTCTCTTTTACCAAAGCCGTTTTAAGCTGCTTATAAGTCAATTCACTGGCTTGATTGTAAGGCATGGGCAATGCGACTTGTCGTTCTGCATCATTAAGTTGACGCGTGACCCCATCTACAACAATTCGCAAATTATTTAAGCGCGTAAGCCACACATGACGCTCAGCAGAGAAGCTGGCTTTAGGTGCGCGATATTCTGCTTTTTCAAAAGTACACTTGCCTAACATTTTAAGCAAAGCCTCGCCTGATAGCGAAGGCTTTTGCGCCCAAAATAAACCTGTTTTGCGGCCTAAGAGCTTGGCTTCTAATTCTTCACTTGTATGCGTGTTATTAAATGCACGTTGCCGTTTAAACAACTCTGCAAATTCAAGGCTTAATAACTCACGCTCTAAAGCTTTGCTGTATTCGCCTTGTTTGTTACGCTGAGCTTGGGGGAACTCTGCCAACACCATTTCAGCGGCCGAACGGTAACCTTTATCTTTCATTAACTTATTGGTTGCCGCTAACCCCTTTTTAACTTTTCCAGTTTCACCCGCACTATCTTCATCTTTTAGTTTTTCGGCTTTACTCACCCAGTGAAAACCGCGGTGTTTGCATAAGTTATAAATCACTCGCGCCCATTCTTCAGCATTTAATAATCTGTCTAAACCTTGTTTGCGTAATTCCCATATTGAAGTTGCAAACGGGTGTTCTGGCCTAAACAACGCGGCATCGCTAATGACATCATGTTTTTTAAGCAAACGTGCAACTTTGGTAAGTCTCCATGCCCTGCGCCTTAAGCGGCGGCGCATTAGTCTTGCTGTGCGTCTTGCAAGGTTTAACGATTCACCTTCCTTAGCAGTTTCAGCCTTATCAAAACAGCGCACCCCTAAATCTACAATTCTCGATTCACCTAAAACCGCCCAGCCTACAGACGCTATACCAATATCAAAACCAAAAGTAAGTTGCTCTAAATTCTGCTTGCTTTGCATGTTGTTCTTCCTTATTATTAAGCTGTTGTAGCCATCTGGGGTGAGAGCCGTTGTTACAATAAAGAGTCTTCGGACTCTGTATCCAAGCCCAGCCTAGTGCTGGGCTTTCCCTTTTTTGCTCAATATACTCCTAAATAACAAGTATGGAAAACCACCACTACGGACTGACCACCGCTGAAAACATTCGAATTTTTCTTGAACATTGTCTTTTATCCGATTTAAGCTGTTTGGCGCAACCGTGCTTGGCTTACCTGCTACAGGATAACGATGCTGTTTGGGGCGCTTGGCCTTGAGCTGTAAGGCTTGCATGAGGCTACGCACTTTGTAACGCCCCACAGTAAAACCTTACGCGATAAGCTCAACCTGCATCCGTCGGCTGCCATAGGTGGCATGCACGTCCGTGTGTATGTGACGCACCGCGGCACGCAACTGCAACGCCTTTGCATCAATCGCTTTGGGCGCTGCCCTGCGATAATAGCTACTACGAGCCTGATTTAAATTGCGTCAAATATCGGTTACCTTAAAATTAGCCTTCTTCAGTTTGAGCGCGATGATTTGTTGCTCGCTTGCATTTCTATAGCGAGACCGTAAAGGTCTTCCCCGCAGAGTATATCTACTAAAGTAGATTATTCATGCCTGAAAGAAGGCGGAAGCCTTTTTTAGTAAATCATTGTCTCGTTTAAGTTGCCGATTCTCAGCTTCTAAGGCTTGAATAAGTTGTTGTTCTGGCGTGAAAGCACGCGCCTGCGGCGTAACACCCTTGATTTCTTGTTAATATTGCCCAACCCAGCGTTACATGGAAGATAAACCAACCTGCATAGCACTGGCTGCTTGTGCAATACCATAACCTTGATTAACGACTAAATTGACACATTCTTGCTTAAAT
>JANLWF010000115.1:0-2115 GCA_031364385.1 Methylotenera sp. | reverse complement strand
GGTATACCTATTCCAATCATTATTTTAATTGCCATATTTTTTAATTAAGCATTTTAAGAGAGAGCCAGCTATGAGTTATATCACCACAAAAGATAACACTAAATTGTTTTATAAAGACTGGGGTACAGGTAAGCCAGTGATCTTTATGCACGGTTGGCCACTTTCATCTGATAGTTGGGATGATCAAGCAATGGCAGTGGCTAATGCTGGTTTTCGAAGTATCTCTTACGATAGGCGTGGCTTTGGGCGATCAACGCATCCATGGAGCGGTTACGATTACAACACACTAGCTGATGATTTGGCTGCAGTGATTGAACAAACAGGTGCAAAAGATGCAACCTTAGTTGGGTTTTCTATGGGTGGTGGCGAGGTGGCGCGCTATATGTCACGCCATGCAGGTAAATCAGTTGCCAAAGCAGTATTGGTGTCATCTATTGTGCCGTATATGCTTAAAACTGAAGACAATCCACATGGAACACAGCAAAGCACATTTGATGAAATGGCGATGCGTATGAAAGAAGACCGAGCTGCATTTTTTGCTGATTTTTTTAAGTCATTTTATGGTGTTAGTGCGTTGTCAAAATCTACTAGTCAAGAGGTGCTGGAATGGTCACGTAGTGTTTCTATGCAAGCTAACTTAAAAGCTACACTAGCTTGCGCGCAAGCGTTTTCTTCAACCGATTTTCGCCCAGACTTAAGTGCGTTTAAAGTACCCACGCTTATTATTCATGGTACAGAAGATAAAACTGTGCCAATAGAGGCCTCTGCCCGCGCGGCGGCTAGTGGCATTACCCATGCTGAGTTGATTGAATACGAAGGTGCGCCACATGGCTTGCTGGCAACAGAGAAAAAAAGAGTTGTACAAGATTTGTTAAAGTTTCTACGCGATTAGATTGGTATTTTTAAAGCTTAATTGCACTATATAAAGGAGAATAAATGAATATTAAACCGCAAAAAACTGCCCAACAAACACAGCTTGGCGAGATGATTAAAGACATGTCGGTTGCCATGTTAACTACTTTTGACGAAGAAGAAGGCTTGCTTAAAAGTTTCCCAATGTCGCCACAAGAAATGTGCGAGCAAGGCGCTATTTGGTTTTTAACCGACCCAAACTCAAATAAAGTAAAGCATTTACAAGTCATGAATTTAGGATTTTCTAATGAACCAGAAAGCACCTATGTATCCATTTCTGGTCATGGCGAAATTGTAGATGATCGTGCCCGTATTGAAGATTTATGGACGCCATTTGCAAGGCCGTGGTTTCCTGATGGTGTAGATTCCAGCAATTTAGCCCTATTGAAGTTTGTACCTCATACAGCAGAGTTTTGGGATGCACCCAACAGCAAAATGGCGCGCATGTTGGCCATGGCGGCCTCGATTGTGGCGGCAAAACCTATTGGCATGGGTAACCATGGCAATTTAAATGCACTTTAAATAGTGCACTTTAAATTAATGTACTTTAAATTAATGTACTTTAAATGCATTTTAACAATTATTTAACCGCATCATTTATATAAAGGATACACAATGAAATACTCAATTATATTTTTAACATTATTTTCTGGATTAATTTTAACCGCCTGCGATAGGCCTGTAGTTGATAACACTTCAGATACTGTCGTCGTGCCCGTACCTACGCCCGTACCTGGCCCTGCTGGACCTGCAGGCCCACCTGGAGCAACTGGAAATGAGGGCGAACCAGGCAAATCTAATGGTGATACTGTAATTATTGTTCCCCCAGCAGAAGTCGTACCGCCAGCAGAAGTTGTACCGCCAGCAAATTAAATAACATATTTTTTTAAATAACAAACTTTTTTAAGGAGAATAACATGAGCATAGGAACCATTTTATTAATTATTTTAATTTTAATGTTAATTGGCGCGCTTCCTAGTTGGGGGCACAGTAAAAATTGGGGATATGGGCCAAGTGGCGGGCTAGGCTTAGTGGTGATTGTGCTCATTGTATTGGTGCTAATGGGCAAAATTTAATGTTAAAACGGGGTTTAATAATCACTAAGAAAACAGTCAATACCGTTTTTTTAGGCAGTATGATATTGCTAACCGCTTGTGGTGAAATGGCCAAGCACTCAATAGCATCTGGAACAGGTATAAACCC
>JANLWF010000107.1:0-8896 GCA_031364385.1 Methylotenera sp. | reverse complement strand
TTCGCGCAAAAATCGGCGCTGGTTTTGGTTGCGAATATTCGCGTCTAAGCCCGCGTGGTAAGGCAGCGCGTCCCAACCACGCTGTTTTAGCCAATCTGCCGTTTCTTCCACTTTTTTACGACTTAAGCAATAAATAATGCCCGCATCATTCGCGTGTTCGGCTTCTAAAAACGCTTCTAGCTGTGCTTTGGCGTTGGCTTTTTGTGTGACGCGATATTTAATATTAGGTCTATCAAAGCTAGAAACAAACTGCCGCGCGTTTTCAAGCTGCAAACGCTCAATGATCTCCGCACGCGTAGGCGCATCCGCTGTGGCCGTCAGCGCAATGCGCGGCACCTGCGGAAAGCGTTCATGCAACACGGTAAGTTTGCGATATTCAGGCCGAAAATCATGCCCCCACTGCGAAACACAATGCGCCTCATCAATTGCAAACAAGGCAATGCCAGTGCCTTCTTCAATACTATCTAAAAGCGACAAGAACCCAGTCATCAACAAGCGCTCAGGCGCCACATACACAATCTGCAACTCACCCCGTATCAACTGTGTGGTAATTGCACGCGCCTCATCCGCATCTTGGCTAGAATTCAAAAACGCCGCCCGCACGCCCAGCTGTTTTAACGCATCTACCTGGTCTTGCATCAATGCGATTAAAGGCGAAACCACAATCGCCACCCCTGCGCGCAACAAGGCTGGCAGCTGATAGCACAAAGATTTCCCTCCTCCAGTCGGCATTAATACCAACGCATCACCGCCAGCGGTAACATGTTTTACAACAGCATTTTGCTCACCACGAAAAGACGAATAACCAAAAACATCGTGCAGAGTTTGTAAAGCGGAGGAATTTGACATGGGCGGTATTGTACACCGCAGGCAAGTGTAAGCATGGAAAGACGGTATATGAAAAGATGACTGCATAGGAAAAAAAATGTAACTGATATAGCTACATTTGATGGAATTTGTTGCAAGCTTCGACAATGCTCAAGGCATGGGTCGCCCCCGCACTCGCCCTACAAAACCCCGTGTAGATTAAAGCTTAGAATGTGACCCATCACACAGCGGTTTATTGTCACTGTGTTTGCAGCCACAAAAATAAACCGTTTTGTTTTCTGAGGTATCATATTTTACTGGAGAAAAGCCTGTTTCTTTATGCGAGCCATCGCACATTGGTTGAGTTTTGCTGAGCCCGCAGGCGCACCAGTAATAGCTCTCTCCCGTTTTGACCTCAACTGGGTATGGGCCTTTTTGTGGGATATGCGCTTTCATTGATTGCTCCTAATTAATTGTCGATTATGACGAAACCAAAAAATAAAAGCGTCACTGGCCAGCATGGTTAAGAAATATGGTTGAGTAAATGGTTGAGTCAATATAGGCCATTCATCCGCGAATTGAAATAGCTAGCAGAATGTGCAAATTTTACCCGCTGTTTATCTAAAGCCGTCACGTGGGTAACAAGTTACCCACGCTAGAAAATACCTGTCGTACAAGTCAATATCCCTGAGGGTTACAGGGCATTTATTCGTTTTGTTTTAAGCTGTATTTAAAGCACCTATGGTTGCGCGTTTTGCTGCAAACTCTGCTTTAAACGCTTCAAATTTGCCATTTTCAATGGCGTTTCTCATACCTTGCATTAGCACTTGGTAATAATGCAAATTGTGAATTGTATTGAGGCGAGCGCTTAAAATTTCGCCGACGCGGTACAGATGGTGAAGGTAGGCGCGGGTGAAGTTTTGACAGGTGTAGCAGCTGCAGTCGTCATCTAGCGGACGAATATCATTTTTGTAACCTGCATTTTTAATTTTTACATCGCCATATTGTGTGAATAGCCAGCCGTTGCGGGCGTTGCGGGTGGGCATCACGCAATCGAACATATCCACGCCTTGGCTCACAGCCGCAACTAAGTCCTCTGGCGTGCCAACGCCCATTAAATAGCGCGGTTTGTTTACTGGCATTTTGGGCGTGGTGTGGGCGAGTATGCGTAGCATGTCTTCTTTCGGTTCGCCGACAGAAAGCCCGCCGATGGCGAAGCCGTCAAAATCAATATCCACCAAACCTGCAAGTGAAATATCGCGTAAATCTTCAAACATGCCGCCTTGGATGATGCCAAATAAAGCATTTGTGTTGCCTTGATGCGCATCTTTACTACGCTTAGCCCACCTTAGAGAAAGTTGCATCGAATCGCTGGCTTCCTTAAGTGTGGCGGGGTGGGGCGTGCATTCGTCAAAAATCATCACAATGTCGCTATTCAACACTTTTTGAATACGCATCGATTCTTCTGGCGTTAAAAAGCAGGTGTCGCCGTTAATCGGGCTTTGAAATTTCACGCCTTCTTCGCTTATTTTGCGAAGCTTACCCAAACTCCACACTTGAAAGCCACCTGAATCGCTCAAAATTGGCTTGTCCCAGCCCATAAACTTGTGCAAACCGCCATGCGCGGCGATAACTTCTAGCCCAGGGCGTAGCCATAAATGAAAAGTATTGCCGAGCACAATATGCGCATCGATTTCTTTAAGCTCAAGCGGCGACATAGCTTTAACCGTGCCATAGGTGCCCACAGGCATGAATGCTGGCGTTTGCACAGCGCCATGTGCTAGGTGAACCGTGCCTCTGCGAGCAGGACCATCGGTTTTGTGAAGGGTAAATTTCATAACAATTTCTTTGTGAATATTGATTAGTATCTTTAAGTAGCCGCTATTTTAGCGGCATTCTCATTATTTATTCCGAATAAATCTGGTTGACAAGCACAATATAAGATATATAATACGAATCATTCTCATTTAGATTAAAGGATTGTTTCATGAAAAATACTGTGATGAAAAATTATTCAAATAAAAAGCGACCTGATATAAACATCAAGCAGCTTAGTTTAGCGGTGGCGTTTGCGCTGTTTGCGGGCAATGCGGCGGCGGCGACTATCGAAGAAAAAATTGAATTATTGCAGCAAGAAATCGAATCGCTTAAAGATCAAGTCGCTAGCGCGCAAGCGGGTAACAAGGCGGGCGGCGCGCAAAGCTTGGCAGAAAAAACCACCGTAGGCGGCTATGGCGAGCTGCACTATAATAACTTTCAAGGCGAAGCAAAAGCTAAAGATGAGATTGATTTTCACCGTTTTGTGCTGTTTTTTGGTCACAGGTTTAACGATTGGATAAGCTTTAAATCTGAGCTGGAGTTAGAGCATTCCAACACCGAAAATGGCGGAGCGGTGGAGTTGGAACAAGCGTATTTAGATTTTAATTTCAGTGATAAATTAAACGCAAAAGCAGGTATATTTTTAATGCCACTAGGCTTTATTAATGAAACGCACGAGCCACCGACGTTTTATGGTGTAGAGCGTAACTTTATTGAAACACGCATTATACCTAGCACTTGGTGGGAGGCTGGCGCGGCTGTGTATGGTGAAGTTGCCCCAGGTTGGAAATATCAAGCAGGTTTAACCTCTAGCCTAGATGGCTCTAAGTTTGAAAATTTTGCAACAAAAGGCATCCGCGAAGGGCGGCGTAATGTATCAGAAGCGCCCGCAGAAAATATCGCATTTGCGGGGCGCTTGGATTACACGGGTCAACCAGGTTTAACTGCGGGCGTTAGCTTATTTACTGGTAAAACAGGGCAAGATAATGATGCGCTAAATGGTGCGGATGCACGCTTAACACTTTGGGATGCACATGTGCGTTATAACAAAGATAAGTTTGATTTGCGTGCGCTTTATGCACAAGGCCATTTAAGTGATGCAGCTGATTTAAACGCGGCATTTGGGTTAGAAACGGCAGAGCGTTTTTATGGGTACTATATAGAGGCGGCCTATCATATTTGGCAACAAGGCGACCAAGATTTTGCGCCATTTATTCGTTACGAAAAATGGGATACACAAGCCTCAATGCCAACAGGCACTGTGCGTGGCGTGGGTAGCAATAATCATGTAATGACGGCTGGCGCAAATTATTGGCCACATCCGCAGGTGGTGATTAAAGCCGATTATCAAAAGTTTGATGAAGATGATGGCAGCAAAGGCGATAAACGCTTTAATTTAGGTCTGGGTTATATGTTTTAATTAGGAGCCTCTTGAGATTTTTTTTTAAAAAACACCTGCAATGGATAGGGCTAGGCTTATTATTGGTATTAGCAAGCCCGTTTTCATTAAAAGCAGAAACTTACTTAACGTCGCAGCAGTTTGTGGATGGCGCTTTTGGCACGAATGCGGCTAAATTAGAAACCTTGTGGATGACCAAAGAAGTGGCACAACAAGTGGATAAAATTTTAGGTCACGCGCCAAAGCAGTTGCGCCAGCGTTACTGGAAGCATGGCCTGCAAACCTCATGGATATTGGATGAGATAGGCAAAGAAGAACCAATTACTGCAGGTTTTATTGTGGAATCGGGCAAAATTGTGCAGGCAAGTATTTTGGCGTATCGCGAAAGCCGCGGCGGCGAGGTGCGCCATGCTAATTTTTTAAAGCAATATCAAGGCGTCAGTTTGCTGCCTGATAATTTTCTAAATAAAAATATTGATGGTATTTCTGGCGCGACTTTGTCAGTGCGCGCAATGGGGCGCATGGCAAGGCTGGCGCTGTATTACGATCAAATAAGCCGCGCAGAATCTACTAAACCAGAATCAGCAAAAACACAATAAATAGTGTAATTTGCTGCATATATAGCGCTAGGCTATATAAATATTAATAAGCTTTGCTATACTAATCCTGTTTAATAAGCATAAGTGATTTCTAATGGCAGATTCCAAACAACGTCCAGCACGCGGTTCAGCAGATGATGCCACCTTGCGCGCACGTGGCATTTACTTGCTACCTAATTTATTCACCTCAGCGGCTTTGTTTGCTGGTTTCTATGCCATTGTACAAGCCATGAAAAGTAATTTTGAGCTGTCTGCGATTATTGTCACGATGGCCTTTTTGGGAAGCCTAGTGATTTCGGCTATAAAGTGTAGTTTGGGCGCAAATGATCAGGATAGCTTGATTGAAGGCCCATGTTGGTATCATAGCAGGAGGATCCAATAGGCTTTGAGGCGTCTATTTTCTTTCATTTAACGCATTACTTTTAACGCCAAGACATCATTTTTTGTATTAAGCAAAAACTATACGGTTGAATCAATAAAATATGGTTAATAAAAATAAGTTGGTAATGACGCTTTTATTGGGTTTCGTGTTTGCCTTAATGATGGTGCCTGTTTCTCTACTGGAGTTTTTTTCGCCAACAAACGGCGTAGACATTGGCGTCTTTTATAAACGTCTCATTATTGGCCTGGGCTTTAACTTACTATTTAGTTTTTTTGTACCTTTAGCTCTTTTTATTTTTCCAGAGCGCACTAGAAAAGTAATGCTGTTTATCTTGGCACTAATTTGTGTAGCGTTTGTTACTGCGTCAGTGCTGCATGTGCAGATTTATAGCCAGCTATTAGCAGCGCCTTCATTAATGGTGTTGCTAGATACTGATGTTATGGAAGCCAATGAGTTTTTAAATTTTTATGCGTCTGTCGAAATTTTATTGTTACTTACAGCGACATTAATAGTTATGATTTCCTTGGCTACATATACTTGGCAATTATCTAACCATGTTTTTAAATTGGGTTTTAGTAAAGTTTACGCTGCTGTTGCGTTAGCGTTGGTATTAGTTTTGGGCTACGTGGGCTGGAACAAAATCTACTTTTCGCTAGACAATCCTATCCCTTTTATTGTTCAAACTGGTGGCGATGTAATGGCGCAGAAGGCGCAGTACAAAAAATTACTTAGTCTAGCACCCAAAAAAAGTGATGCTAGGTTGGTTAGCGCAGCGCAAAAACCAGCTACACACATTATCATTATTGGCGAGTCGGCAACTAGGTCGCACATGTCAATTTATGGTTACGATAGAGAAACCAACCCTTATTTAAAAACACCACCGCAAGGCATGCAAATATTAGTTGCCGCTGATGTATGCTCTAGCTGGCATGCAACTTATGGCTCAATTGCCAATATCATGATGGGATCGAGCAAACAATTGAGCATTGACAAAAACGGTACAGGACCGCCCACCTTGGTATGAATTGCTAAAGATGCAGGTTTTAAAACTAATTGGATATCGAACCAGCCAGGTGCAGGTTATGGTTCTATGGTATCGTTTTGGAGTGTGTCGGTGGACAACGCAGTTTTTTTAAATAAAAGAGATTACCGCGTGGGTTATGATTTTGATGAGGTTTTATTACCGCCATTAAAAACTATTTTACAAGAATCAAATCGTAACCAATTGATTGTGCTGCATATGATGGGCTCACATCCTGGCTATAAACAGCGGTTTCCACAAAAGTTTAAACACTGGACCGATGACCAACCTGCGCCTAACTCGGTAAAAAGGCGCAACGAAGCTAGCGTCGATAAAGCCATATTGAACGCCTACGACAATAGCATGTTGTATTCTGATTATGTGATTGCCGAAATTCTTAAATTAGCCAAACAGCATGATGTGGCTTCGGTTGTATATTTTTCTGATCACGGGCAAAGCTTGGGAGAAAAAACCGCCCATATCGGCCACAGCACTGAAAAAGGCCCTAAACAAGGTTTTGAGGTACCCTTGCTATTTTGGTTAAATGACTCTAAATTGCCAATTGCAGGTATAGAAACGCTTAAAGAAAATTTAAGCAAGCCATACTCGCTAGAAAGATTGCAGTACACATTGTTTGATTTGTACAGTATTAATTTGCCAAACTCGCAAGCTAGTAAAAGTTTGCTATCAGATAAATATGAAACGGTAAGCAGACATTGCGATGCGATAAAAGAGTAGTATTTGACAATAGAATCAATCCATTTGAAAGTATGAATTTTTAATTATGGCGACCAAAACTAAAAACGAAACCGACACCTTTATAAGAGCCAAAGGAATTTACTTGCTACCCAATTTATTCACCTCGGCGGCTTTGTTTGCAGGCTTTTACGCTATCGTGCAAGCTATGAATACACATTTTGAGCAATCGGCGATTGCGATTTTTATTGCCATGGTGATGGATGGCCTAGATGGCCGCGTCGCGCGTATGACCAATACCACCAGCGCATTTGGGGCAGAGTATGATAGCTTATCGGATATGGTTTCTTTCGGCGTAGCACCCGCGTTAATTATCTATGTATGGGCACTAAAGCCAATGGGAAAATTAGGCTGGATAGCCGCTTTTATTTATTGTGCCTGTGCCGCATTAAGGTTGGCGAGATTTAACACTAAATTAGACGACGCGCATCAAGATAAACGTTATTTTCAAGGCTTGCCCAGCCCAGCCGCAGCGGCTTTAATCGCAGGTTTTGTGTGGGTGGCGTATGAATATAATGTAGATGGCCGTGAGATATTTTTTGGCGCAATTCAAATGAAATGGATGGCTTGGGGGTTGACTGTTTTTGCGGCGGGCAGCATGGTTTCTGACTTAAAATTTTACAGCGGCAAAGACATTAATTTAAAAGAAAGTGTACCATTTGTGGCTATTTTAGCCATTGTGATGGCATTCGTGCTAGTTTCGTACAGCCCACCAGAGGTACTATTTACCGTGGTTTTTGTATATGCGCTCTCTGGTTACTTTTTGTGGTTAAAATCACAAATAAAAAAACCAATTAAGCATGAATAATGTCTACTCACTTGAAAACACGCGCATAAATACTTATACTTAAATCTATGTTGAATCATTTCACATTACAAGTTGTTACAAGCTTATTGTTAAGCCTCGTACTACTGCGCGCTTTAATTGCGCTACGCCCAGCTAAGCCGCTGCGTGGCAGCGCGCACTAAATCCCCAACCAAATTTTAGCATTCTTGACGCGCATATTTTTAATAGGCGCGCGTAAATCCATTTATAATCTGCAATATTGATTTAGGAATTTATTATGACCGACCAAATTATTATTTTTGATACCACCTTGCGCGATGGCGAACAAAGCCCAGGCGCGTCGATGACCAAAGAAGAGAAAATTCGCATTGCGCGCCAGTTAGAAAAATTAGGTGTCAACGTGATTGAAGCAGGTTTTGCCGCCGCCAGCCCAGGCGATTTTGACGCGATTTCTGAAATCGCCAAAATCATTAAAAACTCCACCGTGTGCTCACTTGCGCGCGCTAGTGAAAACGACGTACGTCGTGCGGGTGAGGCGATTAAACACGCGGCTTCTGGACGCATTCATACTTTTATTGCCACCAGCAAAATCCACATGGAAAACAAGTTAAGAATGACGGAAGACCAAGTGGTAGAGCGCGCCGTGCAGTCCGTGAAGTGGGCATTGGAATACACCAAAGATGTAGAGTTTTCTGCCGAAGACGCAGTACGCTCCGATATCGACTTTTTGGTGCGCGTGTTTGATGCGGTGATTGAAGCGGGCGCAACCACCATTAACGTGCCTGACACGGTCGGCTACTCAATCCCCGCGTCATGGGGTGAGCGCATGGCGACTTTGATTAAGCGCGTAAAAAATTCTGACAAAGTCATTTGGAGCACGCACTGCCATAACGATTTGGGCATGGCAGTGGCTAATTCACTTGCCGCTGTTTCAAATGGAGCCAGACAGGTTGAATGCACCATCAATGGTTTGGGCGAGCGCGCAGGCAACGCAAGCTTAGAAGAAGTTGTAATGGCGATTAAAACGCGCGCGGATGTGTTTAATTTAACTACGCGCATCGACACCACGCAAATCGTCGCTACCTCAAAATTGGTTTCCACCATTACGGGTTACCCCGTGCAGCCGAATAAAGCCATTGTCGGCGCGAACGCATTCGCACACGAAAGCGGCATTCACCAAGATGGCGTGTTAAAGCACCGCGAGACTTACGAAATCATGCGCGCCGAAGACGTGGGCTGGAATACCAACAAATTAACGTTGGGCAAATTGTCTGGTAGAAATGCTTTTAGAACGCGCTTGACTGAGTTGGGCATTCAGTTAGCCAGC
>JANLWF010000071.1:0-3181 GCA_031364385.1 Methylotenera sp. | reverse complement strand
GCGTGTTTGGGCTGGTGCAAAACGAGTTGGATCTAGATTGGGCAGCCTACAAAGCATTGCCGCAAATCACCGATATTTCAGATTTTCATTGTGTGACTCGATGGACTCAACTTGATATGGATTGGCAGGGCGTGCGGGCGCGTGATGTGCTGTCGCTGGCCATGCCGTTGAGTAACGCAAAATTTGTCACTTTGCATGGCTATGATGGCTACACCACGAATTTGCCGCTAGAAGCCTTACTGCATGATGATGTGCTGATTGCGCATAGCGTGCTGGGGCAAACGCTTACCAAAGACCACGGTGGGCCTGTGCGCATGGTGGTGCCAAAACGTTACGCCTGGAAAGGCGCCAAATGGCTAAAAGCCATCGAGTTGCACGAGCATGATAGACGTGGCTTTTGGGAGGTGCGTGGTTACCACAATGCGGCAGATCCCTTCTTGGAGCAGCGTTTTAGCGATGATGAGTAATGGTTGTTACAGCGCTTTTTTAGGCAGTAATTTTTTTACTATCTCGTAAACCGCTACACAAATCGCACCTACAATTAAACCAATAATACCATCTACTATTATGGGCGCAATTATCGCCATCACAGCGCCAATTGCAGATAAATCATGCATAACTTCGGCGATACTCTCAGAAAAGTGATGTAAAACTGGCACACCATGCCCAATAATACTGCCGCCCACCATAAACATCGCCGCTGTACCCACCACCGATAAAGTGCGCATTAAATAAGGCGCAAAAGCTAGAATTCTCTCACCAATTTTTCGCTGCAATTGCCTATAAAAACTTTTGCCTTTTTTCAACATTAAATGCAAACCTAAGTCATCCAGCTTAACAATGCACGCCACCAGGCCATATACGCCTACTGTCATGACAACTGCAATAAGCGACACAACGGTCACTTGCTTGCTGAAAACTTCATTCGCCACAGTACCAAGTGCGATCACAATAATCTCGGCGGACAAAATAAAATCGGTTCTAATCGCACCTTTTATCTTATCTTTTTCTAACGCCACCATATCAATTTTTGGGTCGGCTACTGCCTGTGCGAGGGCTTTACTGTGTGATTCATCATCCTGTTTATGCAAAAACTTGTGTGCAATTTTTTCAAAACCTTCAAAACACAAATATGCACCGCCTATCATCAATAAAGGCGTGATTAGCCAAGGGATAAAATAGCTAATGGCCAAGGCAGAAGGCACTAAAATAAGCTTGTTAATAAACGAGCCTTTGGCCACCGCCCATACTACTGGCAGCTCGCGTTCGGCATTAACGCCAGAAACTTGCTGTGCATTTAAGGCTAAATCATCGCCCAAAACACCCGCCGTTTTTTTGGCGGCGACTTTGGTCATCACCGATACATCATCCAAAATCGTGGCTATATCATCTAAAAGTGCTAATAAACTACCTGCGGCCATGTTAAATCCTTAATTTTTGTATGTTGTATTTTAACCAACAATGTTAAAGTATTAGAATGTTGTCGCAAAAAATATTTCGTTTAATCAATAAAATCGCATTAATTGCGATTATTTTTGCATCGCTTGCGCCTAGTATTTCGCATGCGCTAGCGGCCAACAGCGGAACAAGTTTTGCGCAAGAAATCTGTACCAGTAACGGCCAAAAAATAAGCATTCAAGTCATCACCACCCAAGGCCAGCAGCTGACGATGGAGCTTTCTGTAAAAAATGATGAACAGCCAGCAAAAAATATTTCGATGCACCTTGAACATTGCCCGTTTTGCGCCAGCCATGCAGTTGCCACAGGCTTGCACAGCAATCATTTAGAAATCACTGCCTTACTAGAAATTACCGCGCAAAAAGCAGCAAGATATGCTACGCCAGTGGTTGCATCACGCCATTATAAATCCCCTCCAAGTCAAGCCCCGCCTCACCTCTCTATTGTTTAATTAAGCGCATTTTATTGGATTTTCCAATGAATGTATTGCCAGAATATGTGCTGGCTTAAGCGTATTTTTACGCATTAAATACTGAGAGAGATTATCATGAAAAATTTTCAAAAATTGGCTATATTATTATTGCCACTCGCATTTCCATTGGCAGCTCATGCTAATTGCGGTGCTGATTTTTGCAGCTTAAATACCGATTGGGATATTCAAGGTGTTGCCAACAAGCCAGGTGTACGTTTAGATGTGCGTGTGGAGTATATTAACCTTGACCAGTTGCGCCACGGCACACGCAAAACCAAGCCAGCGGGCGAGCTGGATGAGCATGACGAATTGCACACCATTAATCGCAATTATTTGGCTACGGTCGATTGGAACATTAACCCAACTTGGGGCGTGACAGTTAAGCTGCCATTGATTGATCGTGCGCACAAGCATGTGCATAACGAGGATGATGGTGCGGGTGGCGTAGAGCCTGAGCTAGAAAAATGGGATTTTTCGGGTATCGGCGATATTCAAGCACTGGGGCGCTATCGGTTTTATGCCGATACAAAACAAAATGCGGGTTTACGTTTCGGCCTGCAATTACCTACTGGTAGTATCAAAAAAAGTAATAGTGAAGACAAAGTTGCCGAGCGCACTTTGCAGCCTGGTACTGGTAGTGTCGATAGCTTATTAGGTGCGTATTACAATCATCACGATGGAAATTTAGGTTGGTTTGCACAAGGCATGTGGCAACAGAGTGTGCATCAGCGTGACAATTTTAAACCTGGCCGTAAATTGAGCGCAGACGTGGGCATGCGTTATAGCGTTACGCCAGATTTTAGCTTGATGCTACAGTTAAATGCGCAACACAAATCACGCGACCGCGGTGCCAATGCTGAGCCTGCTGATACTGGCGGACACACACTCAGTGTTAGCCCGGGCGCAAGCTATCGCATTACTGATAATACGCACATCTATGGCTTTGTGCAAAAGCCGCTTGTGCAATATGTGAACGGCACACAACTCACGCCAGATTGGTCAGCGGCCGTTGGCATTAATACTACATTTTAACTATACTGGCGTCAGCTTAGGCACGGATTTTGTCACATGAAAAAACATATTCTTATCGCTCTGATGTTGAGCCTGAGTTTTAGCGCTCAGGCTAATAATGACGGTTTGTGCGATAAAATCAGCGCTGTTAAAAAAAACAGCCAGCAAGCGCTAGAGCGCTATAGTTTCACCCAGTTTGGGTTTGATGACGCAGGCGTGACAGCACGCGATTTAGCGATT
>JANLWF010000041.1:0-12146 GCA_031364385.1 Methylotenera sp. | reverse complement strand
GCACTGTATCCAACTCACGATAAAGCATATCGGGCACTTGCGCTTTTACATATTCGCTAACAATAATATCGACGCCATAATTTTTAGTTAGGCTCTCAATGCGTGAGCCCAAATTAACACTGTCGCCCATAATGGTGTAAGCCATGCGAAAGCTAGAGCCCATATTACCCACCACCATATTGCCTGTGTTCAGTCCAAAACCCATTTTAATTTGCGGTAAATTTTTTAAAGTAAATTTTTTATTAATCTCTATTAAGGCCGCATTCATCGCTAACGCAGCATTTAGTGCATGTTGCGCATGCTTACTATCTGGCAGCGGCGCACCCCAAAATGCCATAATGGCATCACCCATGTATTTATCAATCGTACCTCTGTGCTCATGTATGATTTTTGTCATGGGTGTCAAAAATTCATTCATCAATTTTGTCAATTGCTGCGGGTCTAAGCCCTCTGAAATATTGGTAAAACCACGAATATCCGAGAACAAAACTGTCATCTCGCGGCTTTCACCTTTTAGGTTAATTGCCTCAGGGTTATTAGCCATTTCTTTCACTAGCTCTGGCGGAACATATTGACCAAAAAGCCCCGCCAATTGTCGCTTAGCATGCGATTCTACAAAAAATCCATAACTCATATTCACCAAATAAATTAGGCTAATCATTAGCAAACTTGCCGCTATTGGCAACACCAAATTAGCGTATTGCCAGCCAACTAAATTAATGCCAAAAATGGCCGCTAAAACACCCACTGTTAACATAGTAGCCTTTAGCGGGTTTAGGCTTGGTAAAGTGAATGTAAGCAATAAACCTGCCAACAACAACAGCACGAACTCTGCACCTTGGGTATAGGCGGGGCGCTGCTTAATGTTGTTATCTAAAATGCCAGAGATAATATTGGCATGAACTTCAACCCCAGCATAATTGCTTTGCACAGGGGTTGCGCGTAAATCCATCAAGCCAGGCGCAGTCGTCCCCACCAACACAATTTTGTTTTTTAAACTTTTTAAGGGTACTTTGTTGTTAAGCACATCACTGGCAGAAACGTACTTAAAGCTGCCTTGTACACCACGATATGGCACCAGCATAGCAACTTCAGCATCAACGGGAATACGCTTTCCCGCAATATGAAATGCTTCCAGCCCACCAAATTCTTCATCTGTACCATATTCTTCAAACTCGGCTTGCATGACCGCGTTTTGCAAATACGCACGTGCCACCGCAGTAGATAAGGCCTCGTAGTAGCGGTCGCCATATTTAATCAGCACTGAAATTTTGCGGGTAATGCCATCTAAATCGGGATCGGGATTGAAATGCCCTGCAGCAAGCGCATTTTTTTGCAAAACAGCTAAATTTGCGCCATAGCCCGATGCTTCTATAGCGCCAATAACTTGGTGTTGAAAACTATCTGCTGAAAAAATTTCAGCTGGCAACTGGCCAACATGGTTGGTATCGCCACTGGTTTGAAAATAATAGCCAAGCACCACTTTGCGATTTTTTATACTGTCAGCAAAAATCTGGTCATAATCTAAGCGTGGCTTTATTTTTTTAAAGGCTTCGGCAAAGTTGGTATCGTCTTTTAAATATTGCTGCTGCATCCACTCTAGGTTTTTAAGACCTGAGCTTTCATCTTTTTCTGCAAACACCACGTCAAAACCCAGCGTATTGATTTGGTAATGATCAAAAAGTTGATTCACCAGTGTAGCCATTTTATCGCGCCCCCATGGCCAGCGACCTTGCTCTTTCAGGCTTTTTTCATCAATATCGACAATCACGATGCGCTCGTCGATGGTGCGCGGCATCAATAAATTCAGCCGCAGGTCATAACTAAAGTTCTCTAGACGATCAATAAACCTGAGTGGCAGCACATTACTGGCATTAAGCAACATCAACATAACCACCGCGAGGCTGAGTGCAAAGCTGATGCCATGCTTTTTGAACCGTGCTAAACGCACCTTTATAGTTTTAGTGATGGTTTTAGTAAATAAAGATAGGCGCATTGAAATATTGAATACGAATTTAAAAATTTAAGGCTTTAATTATTTGATTTTAATGTTATTTTTATAGTTTTAACCTCAAGCATAACGCATAATCAATGCCATGAATAGCGCGATTTGTTATATGATTTGTTAACAATATTTAAGCAGTTAGCAAAACTCTATGGTCGATACCGTTTACGATACCCCGATTGAAATAAGCATTAACGCCGCGCCTAGCGCCAGTGTGATTTGGTTGCATGGCTTAGGCGCCGATGGCAACGATTTTGTACCTGTGGTAAAAATGCTCAATTTACCGCATGTGCGCTTTATTTTACCGCACGCGGCCTATAAAAAAGTAAGTGCGAATAACGGCTATGAAATGCGTGCTTGGTATGATGTATTTGGTTTTGCATCAGGTAGCCGCGAGGATGCAACAGGGGTGCATGAAAGCCAAGCTTATATAGAATCGCTAATTAGTAAAGAAGTGGCGCGCGGCATTCCATCTGAGCGCATTGTTTTAGCTGGTTTCTCACAAGGCGGCGCAGTGGTGTTGCACACAGCACTGCGCCACCAACAAACATTGGCGGGCGTTCTGGCGCTATCTACTTATTTGCCATTAAAAGCAAATTTGGTCTCGGAAAAATCAAAACAAAATCAGGCCATTCCCATTTTTATGGCGCATGGTACGTTTGATAATATAATCAGCTTAGACACTTGTCGTATAACTTTTGAATTGTTGCAAACGCAGCATTACAGCATTCAATGGCACGAATATACGATGGCACATTCGGTCAACCAAGCAGAGATTGACGATATTCGTGCATTTTTATTGCAGGTTTTAAAAGATTAAATCACTCAATAATCATAAGTTTTGTTAAAATCACTCAAAATCATTAAGCGTCTAGACAACTTAATATCATGCCAACTAAAACCGCAACATCTCAGCCCAGCTTTGAGAGCGCAATTGCCGAGCTGGAAACGCTTGTCAGTCAAATGGAATCGGACAAACTGCCGCTGGAGCAATCAATTAATGCCTATAAACGCGGTGCTGAGTTGTTACAAATCTGCCAAAAATCTTTATCTGATGCGGAACAGCAAGTGCGCATTTTAACCGAGGCGAATAAACTTGCCGACTTTAGACCAAACGATGCATAAGCAAGAATAAGTGATGAACAGCCCATTAACAGCACCTGCGAACGATCAAGTCAATTTTCACGAGTGGGCTAGCGACATGCAAACGCGCATGGAAAGCGTGCTAGAAGCTCACATGCCGCTTGCGACCGTTTCGCCTAAGCGTTTGCATGAGGCCATGCGTTACTCCACGCTGGGCGGCGGTAAGCGTGTGCGTGCGTTATTAGCTTACGCTGCGGGCGATTTTTGCGGAGCGGAGCTGGGGAAAATAGATATTCCTGCCGCTGCAGTTGAAATTATTCACGCTTTCTCGCTGGTACACGACGATTTGCCGTGTATGGATGACGATGATTTGCGTCGCGGCAAGCCTACAACGCACAAGCAATATGGTGATGCCATGGCTTTATTGGTGGGCGACTCGCTGCAAAGCTTGGCGTTTCAGCTGATTTCGCAAGATAAATTACTTAAAAGCGCTACACAAAAGCTGCAAATGTTGCATATTTTGGCCTTAGCCAGCGGCTCACGTGGCATGGCGGGCGGCCAAGCGATTGATATCGAAAGCATTGGTATTCCGCTTACGCGCGAAGAGCTAGAGCAAATGCACATACACAAAACGGGAGCACTGATTCGAGCGGCTGCCTTATTGGGCGCATATAGCGCAGATAATCCTGATGAAGAAAAAGTGAAGACTATCGACCACTTTGCTAAGGCTATTGGACTAGCATTTCAAGTGGTGGACGACATTCTGGATGCTGAAGCTGACACAAAAACATTGGGCAAAACAGCGGGCAAAGATGCGCTTAACAACAAATCTACTTACGTCACCATCTTAGGCCTATACGCTTCCAAACAACTGGCGCGCGAGCTACATGCCAACGCCATGGCCGCGCTCTCGTTTTATGGGCGCGAAGCTGATTTATTGCGACACTTAGCCAGTTTTATTACGCAACGTAATTTTTAAGTGACATTGAGCATGTTGTCACTATTAGATTCTATCAATTCGCCCGCAGATTTGCGCAAGCTCAATCGCGATGAATTGGCCGCGCTGGCGACAGAGCTGCGCGAATTTTTGGTGGAAAGTGTTTCTAAAACGGGTGGGCATCTCGCCTCCAACCTTGGCGTGGTAGAGCTCACAATCGCATTGCATTACGTGTACAACACACCTGACGACAGGCTGGTGTGGGACGTTGGTCACCAAACTTATCCGCACAAAATTTTAACTGGTCGCCGCGAAGCCATGACAGGTTTACGCAAGCCCAGCGGCATCGCGGGCTTTCCACGCCGCAATGAAAGCGAGTACGATACTTTCGGCACAGGCCACTCCAGCACTTCAATTTCTGCCGCTTTGGGCATGGCGATTGCAGCTAAGCAAGCTGGATTAGAGCGCCGTTGCGTAGCGATTATTGGTGATGGCGCGATGACAGCAGGCATGGCGTTTGAGGCACTGAACAACGCGGGCGACATGAATGCTAACTTGCTGGTGATTTTAAACGACAATGACATGAGCATCTCTAACAACGTAGGCGCGCTTAACAACTACTTGGCCAGATTATTATCTAGCCGCTTTTACGAAAGTGTACGCCGTAGCGGCAAAAAAATGTTAGGGGTCATGCCGCCTGTCAAAGAGTTCGCCAGACGTGCAGAAGAGCATGCCAAAGGTATGGTGTTACCTGGCACGCTATTTGAAGAGTTTGGTTTTAATTACATCGGCCCGATTGACGGCCATGATTTGCCAGTATTACTCGATACCTTAAGCAATGTGCGAGAGCTAAAAGGCATGCAGTTTTTGCATATAGTGACGCAAAAAGGCAAAGGTTTTGAGCCTGCCGAAGACGACCCCAACAAATACCACGGCGTGAGCAAATTCAACCCCAGCAATGGCGTTGCACATGCAACGACAGCGGCAAAAACCTATACGCAAGTGTTTGGCAATTGGCTAGTGGACATGGCGGATGCTGATGGCAAATTAATCGCCATTACGCCTGCCATGTGCGACGGCTCTGGCTTGAATGCATTTGCAGAAAAACACCCAAGCCGTTATTTTGACGTAGGGATTGCTGAACAGCACGCGCTCACCTTTGCAGCGGGCATGGCTTGCGATGGACTTAAGCCAGTAGTCGCGATATACAGCACGTTTTTACAACGCGCTTACGATCAACTCATTCACGACATCGCCATTCAAAATTTAGATGTGTTATTCGCTATTGACCGTGCGGGCTTGGTGGGCGCAGATGGTCCAACACATGCGGGTAGCTTTGATCTAAGCTTTTTACGTTGTATTCCCAACATCATCATTATGGCGCCTAGCGATGAAAACGAATGTAGGCAAATGTTAAGTACTGGCTATATATATAAAGGCGTGGCTGCGGTGCGCTATCCGCGTGGCACTGCCGCGCGCAGTTCGCGCGAAGTAGAAGATAGTGACGCGACTATTGATACAAAATTAGAAAGCTTGCCAATTGGCAAAGGCTTGCTTGTGCGTGAAACCAGCGCGAAAAAACCAGTTAAAAAAATCGCTATTTTAGCCTTTGGCAGCATGTTAACCCCTGCCCTGCAAGCCGCACTGGTGCTTGATGCTACCGTAGCCAATATGCGTTTTGTAAAACCGCTCGATATCGATTTAGTTGCACAACTAGCCAGTAGTCACGACTTAATCGTCACAATAGAAGAAAATGCACTTATGGGCGGCGCAGGCGCAGCGGTGCTAGAAGCCATGCAAACGCTTCATTTATCAACCCCAACCCTGTGCTTGGGCTTGCCCGATAGCTTTATTGAACACGGCGTACATGAAACTATGCTGGCCGAGTGCGGTCTAGATTCCTTAGGCATGGTTGAGTCGATTAAAACCAAATTAAGTTCAATTTAAAGCTTGATTTTGGCGTTTTCAGCCCAATCTTTAGCCTCAATATCACACTAAAATAACTGTTTACACGTGCGCGCAAGCGAGTAAACTTATAGCTGAATAATTTAGCAATGCGCCAATTTATTGGAGTTACACTTTGAATTTACCTAGCTTAAAGGGCATAGAAGACGTACAAAATACGCCCGACGTGCGCCATTTAGACATCAACAAAGTCGGCATCAAATCGATTCGTCACCCAGTGCTTGTTAAAGATAAAAGTGGCGGCGAACAAAACACTGTCGCGGTGTTCGACATGTATGTGCATTTGCCGCACAATTTTAAAGGCACGCACATGTCGCGCTTTGTGGAGATTCTTAACACCAACGAGCGAGCGATTTCGGTTGAATCTTTCGAGACGATTTTACACGAAATGGTGAAGCGGCTTGAAGCGGAATCGGGCTATGTGGAAATGCGCTTTCCATATTTTGTGAACAAAGCCGCGCCTATTTCTGGCGTTAAAAGCTTGCTAGATTACAACGTGACTTTTATTGGTGAAATCAAAAATGGCAAGTTCGACATCACAGTGAAAGTGCTAGTACCCGTGACCAGCCTATGCCCGTGCAGCAAAAAAATCTCCGATTATGGCGCGCACAACCAACGCAGTCACGTCACAGTCACTGCTTTAATCAACGATTTCATCTGGATTGAAGACATTATTTCGCTAGTAGAAAAACAAGCTTCGTGTGAGTTGTACGGCTTACTAAAACGCCCTGATGAAAAATTTGTCACCGAGCGCGCTTACGATAACCCAAAATTTGTAGAAGATATGGTGCGTGACGTGGCTACACAGCTCAATAATGAAAAGCGTATCGATGCTTTTATTGTGGAGAGTGAAAATTTCGAATCTATCCATAATCACTCGGCTTATGCATTGATTGAAAACGATAAACGTAAAAATAAATCAACAACATTATAATGAATCAAACCGAATCAGCCCAAGTATCACCAAAAGCTCATGCCTCGTTTTTTCAGGTCATGAAAGCCGTATTATGGAGTATGTTGGGCGTGCGCCAACAGAAAGGCTACGAAAACGACACCGCCAAAATCACGCTGAAGCAGGCGGTGATTGCGGGTTTAATTGGCGGCTTTATATTTGTGGTTTCCATGCTCACATTCGTGTACTTCATCATTGGCCAAATGAGCAAGTAATTATTAGCTAGTATTTTTTGGCGAGTGTTAGTATTGAATTATCGTGCTTCATATCCAAGCGATTTAGTGCAGACATGCCTAATAGCACAATGGGTGGCGAACCGCCCTCAATCACCGCGGCATCTACGTTGTTCAACACAATAGTACCAATTTTTAATGTGTTCAATTTTATGCGATACACTTGCACCACACCATTGGCGGTAGAGCTTATGCCCTTTTCGCCTTTTTCATAATCGATTTTAGCAAATTTAGCATCGCCGCTATTCATGGCAACGCTGGATGCGCCAGTATCTACAAGATATTTAAGCGATGCGCCATTAATTGTTAAGTTACCTAAAAAATGGCCTGCTTGGTCAGCATACAAACTCACTGGGCTGTTGCTTGCTGGGCCTGCGCTACCTGCTACCGATGCAGCTTGCCCCATTTTAAGGGTTTGACGCTTACCTTCTACCATGAACGTAGCCGATTCACTATCTGCTGAAATAAGTTTAACGCCACTTTTAGTTTGACCAGCGCCTATGCTTTGTGGTGCGCTGCCATTAATACTGACCAAGGCCTTGCCACTAAACAAACCCACCACGTTTAAGCGCGTTTCGGCAAATGCTAAGCTTGCAAAAAAAGTGATGAATAAAGCAATAAACAATTTATTTTTGTACATAAAACTCCTTGAAACAACCTAACTAAACATGCCTGCTCGTCCATGCGTTTGACTTAATTTCAAACCTAATGCTATCACAGCAAAACCAATTAGCGGGAATATCGCTGCTAATAAAAACGTGGTCTGACCGCCTAAAAATTGCAAAGCATAGCCGCCAGCAAGCCCGCCAATACTGCCTCCCACACCATAGGCTACGCTATTATAAATGGCTTGGCCTTTAGCTTGATGGCGCCCATTAAAAAACTGCGTAATCACCTCGACAGAAGCCGCGTGAAAACTGCCAAACGTTGCTGCGTGCAAGCTTTGTGCGATGAGTAACAGCACAATATTATCTACAGCAACGCCTATCAAACAAAAACGCAGTACAGCTAAGCCCAAACTGGTCAGCATGATATTTTTTAAGCTAAAGCGCGACATAATTTTCGGCATCAGCATAAAAATCGCGATTTCGCAGATGACGCCAACCGACCATAACAGGCCTATCATGGCTTTGCTGTAACCGTGCTCGGCCAGATAAATTGAGTAAAAATTGTACAAAACTCCATGCGCTGTGACCATGAGCGAACAGCCCACCAGCAAAGCGATGACGGCGGGTTGCTTGATAATTTGCCAAATCGAAAATACATCATGCGCGTGCGGTGCAATGGTGGCTTCAGGTAGCCTAAAAGTGAGTGCAAATAAGATAATTTGCACCGCAAGCAGAAACCACAGCAAACTTTTAATGCCGTAAGCATCAATCATAAAACCTAAAATCACCGCTGCAAAAATAAAACCGAGCGAACCCCACATACGAATACGGCTGTAATGCCCGTTAGTCGTGGCTAGGTGCGCCAAGGTGAGCGATTCAGAAAGTGGTAGCGTAGAGCTGGTAAACAGGCTTAATGAAGCCATCACAAAAAATAGCCACCAAAAACCTTGCGCCCAAAATACTGCTATAAAGCCTAACAGACCTAAAAATGCAGTGAGCTTAATCCAAACAACACGTTGCTTGGTGTGGTCTGCCAGCCATCCCCACAAGTTGGGCGCAAAAATACGACTGATTTGAAATAGCGACATGAGGATGCCAATATCCGCCGCCGAGAACTGCTCAGCCTGCAAATACAGACCCCAGTAAGGCACGAACGCGCCTACAAAGAAATAATAAACGAAGTAAAAACGAGAAAGGTTAACGTGGAGGGCACGGCTCAAAATTTAATCCAGACTAGCCATAACATGTGGTTCGACAAGCTCACTACAAACGGTAACAATATGCCCAAGAACAAAACAAACGCCCTTCGTCCTTAACCTGTCGAAGGACATAAAAACTAAATCTTAGGGATTGTAGAAACTACATCCGCATTTTGCGCCCTATGACGCAAAGCATGATCCATCAACACTAGCGCCAGCATCGCCTCAGCAATCGGTGTGGCACGCACGCCCACGCATGGGTCGTGACGTCCTGTAGTTTGCATTTCAACGGGCTCACCAGCCTTATTAATGCTGCGGCGCGGCTGCGGAATGCTAGAAGTCGGTTTTAACGCGACATTGACGCGAATCTCCTGCCCTGTAGAAATGCCGCCCAGCATACCACCCGCGTGATTGGTCACAAAACCTGTTGGTGTCATTTCATCCGAATGCACACTGCCGCGCTGACTTACACTAGCAAAGCCAGCGCCAATTTCTACACCTTTAACTGCGTTAATGCTCATCATGGCGTGTGCAATATCCGCGTCTAGTCTGTCGAACACTGGCTCGCCCCAACCCACAGGGCAACCTTCGGCCACCACAGTGATGCACGCGCCAACTGAATCGCGCTCGGCACGGATTTTGTCTAAATAAGCTTCTAGCTGCGTTAGCACGTCAGTATTGGGTGAAAAGAACGGGTTGTCGTTGACGCAATCCCAAGTTTGAAACGGGATTTCGATTTCGCCAAGCTGGCTCATGTAGCCGCGCACGGTCACACCAAATCTCTCAAATAGCCATTTTTTTGCAATGCCGCCAGCCGCCACGCGTATAGCGGTTTCTCTAGCACTGCTGCGTCCGCCACCGCGATAATCGCGCACGCCGTATTTTTGCGCGTAGGTATAATCGGCATGGCCTGGGCGGAAAGTATCCATGATTTTGCTGTAATCTTGGCTGCGCTGGTCGGTGTTGCGAATCAACAAACCGATAGGCGCGCCTGTGGTTTTTCCTTCAAACACGCCAGACAAAATCTCCACCGCATCCGCCTCTTGGCGCTGCGTGACGTGGCGCGAAGTGCCAGGTTTGCGGCGATCTAAATCAATTTGCAAATCCTCCGTACATAGCGCCAAACCTGGCGGACAGCCGTCTACCACGCCGCCAATAGCTGCGCCATGCGATTCGCCAAAACTTGTTAAGGTAAACAGTGTGCCGATTGTGTTGCCAGACATGATAGGTTCTTTTTAAAAAGTTAATGCTATTTTAACATATTCAAGGTTTATTCAGATTTTAAGCCTTGAATCCACTGCGTATAAACCTGCTTTGCAACTTTTTGCAGAAAAAAACAATGCAAAGGCAGCTCTTGTTGCATCGCATCGGCTTGTTGTACTGCGGCGCTACTGGCGGAATCGCGTATTTCTTTTATGCCTTCTTCGCACCATTTTTGTACCATTTCGGCGGTCATTTCAATGTGGGTTTGAAAGGCTAAATGTTTGCCCATACTCCATGCTTGGTTTTGGCAATACGAGCTGGCAAGCAGGTGAATAGAACCTTGCGGCAATGCAAATGTTTCACCATGCCAATGAAATGCATTAAAGGTTTCGATGCTGCCGAACCAATTTTTGGCCGTTTCGTTTTTGCTTACAGTTACTTCGCCCCAGCCGATTTCTTTGCTTGGGTTTTTGGTAACTTCTGTGCCCAGCGCTTTACTCATCAGTTGTCCGCCCAAGCAATGTCCAAGTAGTGGAATATCGTGGTCGTGCGCTTCACGAATTAACGCTAAAAGTGGCGCAATCCATGGCAGATTGTCATTCACGCTCATCGAGCCGCCCATTAGCACCATGCCGCTGTAAGCCAGTATAGATGCTGGTAGCGGCTCACCTTCATCCACTTTAATTAATTGCCATGCTAGGTTTTGTGCGCTTAAAAAATCGCCTAAATAACCTGGGCCTTCGTGCGCGAGAAAGCGAAAAATGACGATTGGTTTTATAACAAGGGGTTTCATCTTTTTTTAATCCTAATACTTGATAATTTTTAAAAATAGTTCTTTAAATAATTGCTTTTGCAGGAGCGAATTTATTCGCGATAAACAACATTGCAATCGCGAATAAGCCAGTAATTGGCTTCCCCACAGAGTATATGTGCTGAAGCACACTATTCTGAGTGGAATTGCGCTCCTACAGCTTTTTCCACTCACCAACGTCCAAGCCGTCTAGCGTGTAATCGCCAATCCTGTAGCGAATTAATCTAAGTGTGGGAAAGCCAATTTTAGCCGTCATGCGGCGTACTTGGCGATTTTTACCTTCGTATATTTTAATCTCAAGCCAAGCGGTAGGGATGAGCTTGCGCTCGCGTATTGGCGGATTGCGTGGCCATACGGCTGGCTCTGGCATAATGCGCACCTGTGCAGGCTGTGTGACAAAATCGCCTAAATCCACGCCTATTCGCAAAGGCGCTAAATCCGCGTCCACTGGTGCGCCTTCTACTTGTGCCCAATAAGTTTTCAACTCTTTGTATTTTGGATGGCTGATTTTGTGTTGCAAAGTGCCATCATCGGTTAAAATGAGCAAACCTTCAGAATCGGTATCTAAGCGCCCCGCTGCATACACATCAGGAATACCGATATAGTCTTTTAACGTAGGGTGCTTCTCGTGTTGGCTGAATTGGCACACCACGTTAAACGGCTTATTGAATAGAATCAACATGTTAGGAAATACTTAAATGGTATCAAAAGTGGCTTCAAAAATTAATGTTCCAGCTGGCGAAAAAATCAGCGTCAACGCAGACAACACGCTGAACGTGCCGAACAACCCGATTATCCCCTTTATTGAGGGCGATGGTATTGGTGCGGATATTACACCCCCCATGCAAAAAGTGGTAGACGCGGCGGTGAGCAAGGCTTATGGCGCGACGCGTAAAATTGCGTGGATGGAAGTGTATGCAGGCGAAAAAGCGGTGCAAGTTTACGGTAAGGACAAAGATGGTAAAGATACTTGGCTGCCAGCCGAGACCATGCAAGCGCTGCGCGATTATGTGATTTCGATTAAAGGCCCGCTGACCACGCCTGTGGGCGGCGGCATTCGCTCGCTAAATGTTTCACTGCGCCAAGAACTTGATTTGTATGTGTGCCTGCGCCCTGTGCAATATTTTACGGGCGTGCCCAGCCCAGTGAA
>JANLWF010000038.1:0-10208 GCA_031364385.1 Methylotenera sp. | reverse complement strand
GATGCTACTTTCAGACACGTCAAAATCTTCCAACTCGTCACCTGCCAAGTCTTCCATCATTTGATCTAAAAAATTAATTTTATCTAAACTTGTTTTTGTTGTATCAGACATATCAAACCTAACCTTTCTGTTTTTTAAATTAGCAATTCACTAGTACTAAATATTAAGCATATTGCATGCCAAGGTTTTAGGTAAACTTTTTACCTAAATACTGCCTTTGCCGATAAAATAATACGTTTGTTTAATTGGTCTAAATGATTCAAACTTCAACACAAAGTCTGTCTGAAACGCCAGCAGCGCCCACGCTTAAACAAGCGTTTTGGTATTGGCTAAAATTAGGCTTTATAAGCTTTGGCGGGCCTGCAGGGCAGATTGCGATTATGCATCACGACCTAGTGGAAAATAAACGCTGGATTTCTGAAAAACGTTTTTTACACGCACTTAATTATTGCATGGTGCTGCCTGGACCCGAGGCGCAACAGTTGGCAACTTACATCGGATGGCTCATGCATAAAACGCGCGGCGGGCTAATTGCGGGCGGGTTGTTTGTGTTACCTTCGCTGTTAATTCTAATTTTTCTCAGCTACATTTATATGCGCTTTGGTAATGTGCCAGCAGTGGCGGGTGTGCTGTATGGAATTAAACCTGCGGTGGTGGCGATTGTGTTGTTTGCTGCGTACAGAATCGGCTCTAGAACGCTTAAGAATAGGGCGCTGTGGACGATTTCCATTGCATCTTTTGTTGCGATTACTGTGTTTAAAATACCTTTTCCGTTCATTGTTTTAGCTGCTGCTACGATTGGTTTTTTGGTGAATCATTTTCAGCCTGCTTTGTTTGCAAGTGGCGAACATAAAACCAGCAAAAAAGGTCTCGATGAAAATTATGGCAAAGCCGTCATTGATGACGATACGCCGACACCGCCGCACGCAAAATTTAACTTTAAAGTATGCGTTAAGTTTATTACGATAGGGGTAAGCCTATGGCTGACGGCTATGCTGCTATTGGTGTTGCGCTATGGTTGGGATGCGACTTTTACGCAAATGGGCTGGTTTTTTACCAAAGCCGCGTTGCTCACATTTGGCGGCGCTTATGCAGTGCTACCTTATGTGTATCAAGGTGCAGTGGTGCATTATGCTTGGCTGACACCCGCACAAATGATGGATGGCCTCGCGCTAGGCGAAACGACGCCTGGGCCGCTAATTATGGTGGTGGCGTTTGTGGGTTTTGTAGGCGGCTGGGGTCACGCACCACTTGCAGACCCATTACTGGCGGGCATTGTAGCGGCATGTGTGGTCACGTTTTTTACGTTTTTACCGTCATTTATTTTTATATTTGTCGGCGCGCCGTTTATCGAATCCACGCAAAATAATCTTAAATTTACAGCACCTTTAACTGCTATTACTGCCGCCATAGTGGGCGTAATAACCAGTTTAGCGGTGTTTTTTGCACTACATATTTTTTGGCCAAATGGCCTGATTTTAAATAGTATATTTGCTAATATCGACCTAGTATCTGTGGTGGCTGCTTTAGTGGCTGCTTTAGTCTTATTTACTCTTAAGCCTAACATAATTAAGCTGATTGGTGCGTTCGCTCTATTTGGCTTGGTACATCATATTTTACTTTAAACACATTTGAACGAATCTACTTAAAGCGAATCGTAGAGTGTATGAATATTGACGACATTAAGGAACGAGTAAATGAAACAAAACCTATTGAATATATTATTTGGTATGGTGGCTTTGGGTATAAGCACTATGGCTAATGCCGCCACCTGCCCAGAAATTTACAATCACCAAATCACCACTTTGCAGGGTGAAAAAATCAACTTATGCGATTATCAAGATAAGCCAATTTTAGTGGTGAATACTGCCAGCAAGTGTGGCTTTACGTCACAGTTTGAGGCGCTAGAAGGCTTATATAGCAAGTATAAAGCGCAAGGCCTATTGGTGATAGGTTTCCCGTCAAACGATTTTAGGCAAGACCCAGGCGACAATAAAGCGATTGGTGATTTTTGCAAAATGACCTACGGCGTTAAGTTCCCAATGTCCACCAAAAGCGCGGTTACTGGCGCCAATGCCAACCCATTCTATAAGCAGTTGGCTGCAAAGTCTGGCACTGCGCCACAATGGAATTTTTATAAATATGTAATTGCGCCAGGTGGCAAAGAGGTAACGGCTTTTGAAAGCACGGTTTCACCCGATTCAGCAGAGTTAACAAGTAAATTTAAACCGTATTTAAAATAAAGTGCATTTTTAAATTGGTATTTTTAAATAGTGTGAGCTTTGCATGAAACGAAATATGGCTCAATATTTAACAAAAAAATCATAATACGTCATCCTCGCGAGACCTTTACGGTTTCACGAGGATGACGGGGATTGTAAGTTTTTAGGGTTAAAGTTACTTCGTGCAAAGGTCTCAGTGTTAAATTATTAAAAAAGCGCATGTAATCTGCACGCTTTTTTATTGCAAACTTTCATTGAAACAGATTTTTTATTTTTGCTGTTTTTTAATTAGCAGGTGTGCGAATGTTCTGCAAAATAATCGCTGACAGCTCTTCTACAGAGCGACTGGTGGAATCCGTCCAGGGAATATTATTTTTAAGCATTAAGCGCTCGGCTGTCGCAATCTCTTTTTTACAGTTTTCTAGTGAGGCATAAAAACTATTTGGTCTGCGCTCACTACGCACATTGTGCAAGCGCTCTGGCTTAATAGTTAAACCAAATATTTTGTGTAAATGTTTATACAGCACTTCAGGTAAGGTGCCACGTTCAAAATCTTCTGGAATCAGCGGGTAATTGGCGGCTTTAACGCCAAACTGCATGGCCAAATAGACACTGGTGGGGGTTTTGCCGCAGCGCGATACGCCAATTAAAATTACTTGTGCTTCATCAAACCCCTCATTGGTCATACCGTCGTCATGCGTTAGCGTAAAGTTAATCGCCTCCATGCGCTCATGGTAATTTTCACCCATCACACCATGTGCAATGCCTTTGCCAGTGAGTGGAGGTTGCGCTAGCTCAACTCCAAGTGGGTCGATAAATGTGTTAAATAGGTCAATATAATAAGCATCAGCTTCTTTTAACAATGCGCGATGCTCAATATTACCTAGCGACATAATCACAACTGGTCGCATACCATTGCCAACTCTGGCCATTAAAATACGCTGTTTGGCGTCTTCTATTTTAGCAACAGAGTCGGTAAATGGCGCACGCACTTGGGTAAAATGCGTTTCTGGAAAGTGTGCCAGCAACTGCCCCAGCGCGCCAGCAGTGATGCCAGTGCCATCAGAGATAAAAAATACCGTTCGTTCGATTTTCAAAAGTCATGCCCTTTTGTATTGTAGTTTTTATTATTTAGTCAGGCGTTGCCAAGTGGCGATCACGGTATCGGGGTTGAGCGAAACGGATTGTATACCTTCCGCCACTAGCCATTCAGCAAAGTCTGGATGATCTGAAGGACCTTGGCCACAAATGCCCACATACTTGCCTAATCGATTGCAGGTAGAAATCGCCATTTTAAGCAAGGCTTTCACTGCATCATTACGCTCGTCAAAACCGTCTGCCAAGATACCAGAATCCCTATCCATGCCTAATGTGAGCTGGGTGAGATCATTAGAGCCAATTGAAAATCCGTCGAAATATTCTAAGAATTGCTCAGCCAATAATGCATTAGATGGAATTTCACACATCATAATAAGCTTCAAGCCATTTTCACCGCGTTTAAGCCCATGTTTTGCCATAATTTCGGTCACGGCTTTGGCTTCGTCAATAGTGCGTACAAATGGCAACATTAATTCAACGTTTACTAAGCCCATTTCTTCGCGCACTTTTTTCATGGCTTCGCATTCCATGGCAAAGCATTCTTGAAAATCTGGCGCCATATAACGCGCCGCGCCACGGAAGCCAATCATCGGATTTTCTTCGTCGGGCTCATAAATATCACCGCCGATTAACTTTTTATACTCATTCGATTTGAAGTCTGAAGTGCGCACAATCACAGGTTTAGGATAAAACGCCGCCGCAATCGTCGCTACGCCTTCGGCCACTTTATCAATGTAGAATTGTTTGGGCGAAGCATAACCACGTGCGCGGCTTTTAATCACTGCTTTGATGGCTGCAGGCATCGCGTCAACATTTAAAATGGCTTTAGGGTGAATGCCGACCATGTTATTGATTACAAATTCTAAACGCGCCAAACCCACGCCATCATTTGGAATTTGCGCAAAGCTAAATGCCATGTCAGGATTGCCCACGTTCATCATAATTTTGCACGGTGGTTTTGGCAGGGCGCTATTGGCTTGTGTACTCACCTCAAAATCTAGCGCGCCGTGATACACAAAGCCTGTTTCGCCTTCAGCACATGATACGGTAACAATCTCACCTTCACGCAGCAAATCTGTGGCATTCACAGAGCCAACAATCGCAGGGATACCCAGCTCACGCGCAATAATAGCTGCGTGGCAAGTGCGGCCACCACGATTAGTGACTAGCGCTGCAGCGCGCTTCATGACTGGCTCCCAGTTCGGGTCAGTCATGTCGGCTACTAGCACGTCGCCAGGTTGCACTTCGTGCATTTGCGATGGGTCTAACACGATTCTAACTGGCCCAACACCCACTTTTTGCGTCACGGCACGTCCTGCCACCAACGGTTTGGCAGAATGTTTTTGTAATTTGTAGCTTTCGGTTACGTTTTTAAGTGATTCTTGCGATTTTACCGTCTCAGGGCGCGCTTGCAAGATATAGAGCTTGCCATCCAAACCGTTTTTACCCCACTCAATATCCATCGGGCAGCCATAGTGCGTCTCAATTGTCATGGCGTACGTCGCAAGCTCTAAAATATCCGCGTCACTTAGTGAATATACGTCTGATTCGGCAGGGTCAACATCTACGGTATTGGTACTTTTACCTGCTTGTGTTGCGTCCGAGAACACCATTTTAATGAGCTTAGAACCCATGGTACGGCGTACGATGGCAGGCTTGCCTTGCGCCAATAGTGGCTTGTGCACGTAGAATTCATCAGGATTCACCGCACCTTGCACCACGGTTTCGCCTAAACCATAACTTGACGTGATAAACACCACATCTTTAAAGCCAGATTCTGTATCAATCGTGAACATTACGCCTGCGCAGCCGAGGTCGGAGCGCACCATTTGCTGAATGCCCGCTGATAAGGCGACATCGGCATGTACAAAGCCTTTATGCACGCGGTATGAAATCGCACGATCGTTATAAAGTGATGCAAAGACTTCTTTGATGGCGTGATAAATGTGATCTAAACCGTGAATGTTTAAAAAACTTTCTTGCTGGCCTGCGAATGAGGCGTCTGGCAAGTCTTCAGCCGTGGCCGATGAGCGCACTGCGAAGGTTGTGCCAGCGGCCGAGCTATCAGTTAAGCGCGCATAATTTTCTGCAATCGCCGCATTTAAAGCGGCAGGGAAGGGTGCCTCCATAATCCAAGCACGAATCTGCTTGCCACAAATTGCTAAGGCTTGCGTATCGTCTGCATCCAACTTATCTAGCAAGTCATTAATTTTTTGATCTAAGCCATCTTGCGCCAAAAATTCGCGATAAGCATTAGCCGTGGTCGCAAAGCCAGTAGGCACGCGCACGCCTTTGGCTGATAATTGCGAAATCATCTCGCCAAGAGAGGCGTTTTTGCCGCCTACCGATGCAACATCGGTGTTACGAAGTTGTTCAAATGCAATTGCGTGAGATGACATTCTTTTCCCTTATGTATTTGCGTTGACTAAATTAGCTTGAATTAAGCTGCTATTCTGTCACGTTTTAATGGGATATGCTAGATTCGCAGCTCAAATTGAGTTAACGCTCATTAACGTCAGTGTTTGCGTTAAAATAAGCATCAATATGAATATTCAAGTCAACATGCATTCTCTAAGCTCAAATTCTCATGGTGTAGATTATAAAGCAATGAAAGTTATCGTTACAAGTTCTGCTAGATTGCACATGGGATTTTTTGATTTAAATGGTACTACAGGCCGCATGTTTGGTAGCTTGGGCGTTGGTATCAATACACCCTGCACTCAAATAGAAATAGTAAGAAGCGAAAAGTCGATCATAAAAGATATAAGTGTTGATCATGTGTCTGAAAATATCGAAAAAATAGTAAAATCTTTTAAAATTGCACATAAAATAGCACAAGACTTTTCTGTAAAAATAAATCAATCTATCCCAGAACACACTGGGTTAGGCTCTGGTACGCAAATGGCATTGGCAATAGGCGCAGGCTTAAATCGGCTATTTAATTTGGGATTGACCGTGCCACAAATAGCCGCCATAACTCAGAGAGGAAGTCGCTCTGGTATTGGTATTGGCACGTTTGAACATGGCGGTTTGGTAATAGATGGCGGGCGCGGTAACGCTGAATCACCACCACCAATAATCGCGCGGCATGATTTTCCCCTAGAATGGCCAATTTTATTGATTATAGACAACGCGGAGCAGGGAGCGCATGGTGAGCATGAGTTAATGGCTTTTGACGCTTTACCAAAGGCAAGCCTAGAAACCGCACAAAAATTGGCTCATAGCGTGCTTATGCAGGCTTTACCAGCGCTTGTAGAGCGCGATTATGCAGAGTTTTCGCGTGCCATTTATAAGTTACAGCGCGCTACTGGTGAATACTTTGCGCCCGCCCAAGGTGGGATTTTTAAAAGCAAAAGTGTGACAGAAATTTTAAATTATTTATATAAAAACAATGTGTTATGTGCAGGACAAAGCTCGTGGGGGCCGACTGGTTTTGCAGTTTTTAAAGATGATGTAAGCGCAAATGCGACATTAACGCTTTTGCAGCAACAATTTTCAAAATTTAATAATATTTCATTTCAACTTGTGCGCAGCAAAAACACTGGAGCAAGTATTCAATTAGGTTAAAAACATGCAAAAAGTCTCAATTTTACATCTCATTACTTCTGCCAAAAATGCCAGTCCATTTGATGTGAATATGGCGTATGACGCGGGTTTCGACAAAATTATGCCTTATACCAATGTGGCATTAAATGAAGTAGAAGCACTGACACAAGACGCGATGTTTTCGCGATCCCCTAGCGGCGTTAAGCGCGAAACTTTGTTTTTTGGCGGGCGCGATATTCATGTTGCGCTTGAAATGCAAAAAACGGCTGTATTGGGCATGTTTACACCATTTGAAATGTCAACGATGGCTGATCCATCGGGCGCATTTACCACCGCTGCGGCGATGATTGCAAAAATAGATACCCATTTAAAATTAAATAATCAAACACTTAGTAAACAAATTATTGCCATATTTGGCGCAAGCGGAGCTGTGGGCTCAACTTCGGCCTTAATTGCAGCGGCGCAGGGCGCAAGCGTGCAGCTGGTTGCGCATAAAGATGTGGCGTTAATGCAGGCGTACGCTGATAGCTTGCATGAAAAGTATGGTTTTAATTATCAAGTGGTTGATGGCACAAATGACGCCGCAAAAACAAATGTATTAAACACCGCAACCGTGGCAATTTGCGCGGCACTTGCAGGTTTGCGCGTGCTAGAAACCACACATTTTGCACAATCTAAAACGCTAAAAATTATTGCCGATGTGAATGCTGTTGCACCTTCTGGCGTGGCTGGTGTAGACGTGATGAGTGATGGCGGTTTGGTCGCTGATACACAAATTGCAGGTTTTGGCGCACTGATGATTGGCCAACTTAAATATAAAACTCAGCAAAAATTGCTACAAAACATGCTGGACAGCGAAAGCCCTGTGCATTTGGATTTTAACAACGCTTTTGAAGTCGCGCGCAACATGGTTCTGGTAAGCACATAAAGTTCTGGCAAGTGCCTAAAAACCTTATTATTGCGGCACTTTCTGTACGTGCTTACGCTCATGCTGCAAAAGATTGCGGCTACGATGTCATCGCGCTGGATGCCTTTACAGATGCAGATACACAGCAAGTAGCCGCGCAAGCTTTCAAAATAAAAATGAACGCGCAAGAAGTGAATGCAGACGATTTTAAACACATTTTTTCACAAATAAATCTTGATGAAGTTGAAGGTTTTTTGTATGGCAGTTTGTTTGATAATACACCAGACTTATTGACTTGGGTGGCAGAGCGGGTCAGGCTGCTAGGCAACACACCAACGGTGATGCAAACCGCTAAAAGCTATGCGTTTTTTAAATTGCTGGATGAGTTGCAGATTAAACATCCAGAAGTAAGCTTAGCTAAGCCTCTAGGCTCTGAAAGTTGGTTAAGCAAGCAAATTGGCGGTACAGGCGGCACGCATGTTAAACCAGCCGCACAGGGGAAAGCTGGCAATTATTATCAACGTAAAATAGACGGCGTACCAGTATCTATGCTGTTTGCAGCAGATGGAAAGTCAGTGCAAATAATTGGTTTTAATCAACAATTTGTTGCACCCACCATTGAGATGCCATATCGTTTTGCGGGTGCGGTAAATAATATTGCTATGCAGCCCAATATTAATGCGGCTTTCGAGCATGCTGCGCAACAATTAACTATTAAGCTGGGTTTGTGCGGCATCAACAGCTTGGATGCTATTCTAGACAAAAACAGTGTTAATGGAGATGAGTTATGGATTTTAGAGCTTAACCCAAGATTGTGCGCGACTTTTCATTTGTACGAGAATCTACTTCCTTTGCATATGCATAGTTGCGTGGGTGATTTAAAAGACTTTACGTCACCGCTTGGCATTTCGCGAGCGCAAATGATTTTGTATGCAGATAAAGCGCTAGAAATTACAGAATACTTTGTTTGGCCAGGCTGGGCGGCGGATATTCCCGCGATTGAGGGTGCGGCTTCTAGTGTTAAAATTACTCGAAACTCACCTATTTGCAGTGTGCTGGCTGAAGGAGAAACTGCCAGTATTGCACATGCCTTAGTGCTTCAACGTGCAGAAAAATTAAGAGAAATGCTAAGCAATGACTGAAAACAGTTCAAGTATGAATGCCCTGCAGCCCAGCGTTAATGAGCTTGCCCAGCCATTGCTCAAAAGCCTAATTGCACAAGCAGACACATTAAATATTGGTGTTTCGCAGCACATAACTGGCGCCACGATAGTGGACGCGGGCATTCAAAATGTAGGAAGCGCGGAAGCAGGGCGGCTGATTGCAGAAATTTGCATGGGCGGCTTAGGTCGCGTTAAGTTAATGCAAAGTCTGAAATTTGAACATTACCCAAACATTGTTAACAGCTATTCGTCAACTCCAGTATTGGCGTGCCTTGGCAGCCAATATGCGGGTTGGGCACTGCAACATGAAAAGTTCTTTTCTTTGGGCTCAGGGCCTGCGCGCGCGATTGCTTTAAGAGAAGACTTGTTTAGAGAATTAAACTATCAAGACAGCGCAGATAGCAGCGTTTTAGTGCTAGAAACCGATAAAATTCCGCCTACTGAAATTATCGAGAAAGTCGTGCGTGATACGCAAATTAAGCCTGAGAATTTAACTTTTATTCTTACCCCCACAACCAGCCTTGCTGGTACAGCGCAAATAGTAGCGCGGGTTTTGGAGGTGGCGCTACACAAATTGCACACGCTACATTTTCCTTTAGCACAGGTGATAGAAGGCGTTGGCAGCGCACCGTTACCACCAATTTCGTCCGATTTTTTAACCGCGATGGGGCGCAGCAATGACGCGATTTTATTCGGCGGATTTGTGCAATTAAACGTGAAATGTTGCGATTTAGAGGCTGAAAAGCTAGCGCGCCAATTGCCCAGCAATAACTCGAAAGATTACGGCAAGCCGTTTGCAGAGGTTTTTAAAGCGGTGAATATGGATTTTTACCAGATTGATCCCATGCTATTTTCGCCCGCAATGATTAATATTACTAACCTAGAAACGGGCAACAGTTTTGTTGGCGGTGAGTTGAATGAAGCCTTATTGAATCAATCGTTCGGGCAATAGGTAAGCAATATGCGTATTGCTATCTTCACGGATGAGCCAGAAAAGCACGGTGGTTGGCATGGCGCGCGGCTGGCGCAGGCATTTACTGCGCGCGATGTTGAAGCGGTTTTTGTGTCGCTGCAAGATTGCGTAATAGATTGTTCTGGCGAAAAACCGAATATACAAATACCCTCCTTTGACACCTTACCAAAAGCCGCATTCGTGCGTGGTATTGCGGGCGGCACTTTGCAGCAAATCACTACGCGTTTGAATATTTTGCATATGCTCAAAATGCTAGGCGTGACTATTTACAACGATGGCAAGGCGATTGAGCGCACGGT
>JANLWF010000032.1:0-3927 GCA_031364385.1 Methylotenera sp. | reverse complement strand
CTTTACACCACGTTCGCCCACATGCGCATCGTAACCCGTACGACCTTTGGCATCGGCTAAGTTAAGTATAAATTCGTGCGCCTCGGCACGTTTGGCGGCGGCTATCATTTCCGCCTCCGTCGCGTTTGGGCGACCATATAAAATGTTGTCGCGCACGCTTCTATGTAACAGTGACGTATCTTGGGTAACCATGCCAATGCTGGCGCGTAGGCTGTTTTGCGTGACGCTATTAATGTTTTGGTTATCAATTAAAATGTTGCCACTTTCAACCTCATAAAACCTAAGTAGCAAATTTACAATAGTAGATTTACCTGCACCAGAGCGCCCTACCAGCCCGACTTTTTCACCTGCTTTAATGGTTAAATTAAGGTTTTTTAGCACCTCATTGCGCCCATCTTGAAATTCTCGGCCATAATTAAAGTCAACCGCATCAAACTTCACTTCGCCTGTGCTCACTTGCAATGGTTTGGCGTTTTCTGCGTCGTTAATTGCATTGTGCATAGTCAGCGTGTTCATGCCGTCTTGCACCGTACCTACTTGCTCGTAGAGCGATGTCATCTCCCACATCACCCAGTGCGAAACGCCATTAAGCCGCAACGCCATCGCGGTTGCTGCCGCCACGCCGCCCACAGTCACCTCGCCCTTACTCCACAATAAAAGCGCGGTTAAACCCGTACTGATAATCAGCAGCATGTTCAAAATATGGTTGACGATTTCCACTTGGCTAACCAAGCGCATTTGCCCGTGTACCGTACCTAAAAACTCATGCATGGCGTGTTTGGCATAGCCCGCCTCGCGCCCCGCGTGGCTAAATAATTTAACCGTGCTGATATTGGTGTAGGCATCGGTAATGCGGCCCGTCATGAGGCTACGCGCATCGGCTTGGTATTGCGACATTTTGCTTAAGCGCGGCACAAAATAACTGAGCGAAGCCGTGTAAGCCGCCAGCCACACCAAAAATGGTATTGTTATCAATGGGTTAAAGTAACCCACTACCGTCACCATGGTGCCAAAATACACAATCACGTAAATCATAATATCGGCGACTATAAACCACACGTCGCGCACCGCCAGCGCGGTTTGCATGACTTTTGCTGCCACGCGGCCTGCAAATTCATCTTGGTAAAAACTCATGCTTTGATTCAACATCAGCCGATGGAAATTCCAACGCAATCGCATCGGAAAATTACCCGCCAAAGCCTGATGCTTAAACATGGTTTGCAACACAATAAACACAGTGCTAAACAGCAAAATCCCCGCTAAAAGCATTAAATGTGCGCCTTCGCGCTGCCACAACATTTGCGGCGGAATATGCGCCAACCAATCCACCACCTTACCCATCATGGCGAACAGCAAAGCCTCGAACGCGCCTATTAAACCCGTAAAAATCGTCATGCCCAGCAAATATGGCCGCATGCCTTGCGTGCAGTCCCACACAAATTGCCAAAAGTTTTTGGGCGGGGTGGTGATTAAGCTTTCAGGGAAAGGCTTGGCTAAGTTTTGAAACCATTTAAACATGAGGATTTTCTAGTGAGTTATGGGTGCTTTGATGTAAAGAACTTCACATAAGTTTAGTAATTGTTTGTAAATTAAAAAGCATGTGATGCTTTTGTAGCGTAGACGACCTTGTCTTTATGGCGCGTTAAATAAAGCTTTTAGGCGAGGTCGCCTACGCTACATTAATTGTTAAAATGGTACACACGGCTTCTGCCGCGATGCCTTCGCCGCGGCCTGTAAAGCCGAGCTTCTCGGTAGTCGTAGCTTTAATATTGACTTGCGATACATCTGCATTGCAATCTGCCGCAATATTGGCGCACATTTGCGCGGTGTGCGGCGAGAGTTTGGGCGCTTCGCAAATTACGGTGGCATCAATATTATTCACTGCGTAATTTTTGTTTTTTAAAAGCGCAACTACACGCCGCAATAAATCTCTTGAATCAGCGTTTTTATAGCTGTCATCGGTAGGCGGAAAATGCTTGCCGATATCTCCCAGCGCCGCTGCGCCTAGTAGTGCATCACAAATCGCATGTAACAAAACGTCTGCATCAGAATGGCCATCCAAACCTTTTTCATGTGCGATTTCTACACCGCCGATGATGCACTTTCGCCCAACGACTAGCGCGTGAACATCAAAGCCGTGGCCTATGCGTATCTCCAGGGCATTGCTAATCATAAGCTTTCCTTATTTTGTTCAACTACAAATAGTGCTTCTAACAACAGTAAATCTTGCGGATAAGTTATTTTTAAATTACGCAATTCGCCTTGCACCAATTTCGGCTGCAAACCAAGTGCTTCAATCGCTTCTGCTTCATCGGTAGGCATAGCATTGTTTGCTTTGCCTTCAAAGCTTAGCAAAGCTTTTTTTAGCAGCCCATAACGAAACATTTGCGGCGTTTGCGCTTGCCATAAATCGGCTCTTGGAATCGTGCCTGCGACTCGATTCGCTGCATCGGCTTGCTTAAGTGTATCCGCCAGCGGCAAGGCTAACAAGCCACCTACTGGGTCATTTTCTAGCACATTCAATAGCTTATCTAACAATTGGTGCGTTAAGCCAGGCCGCGCCGCATCGTGTACTAAAATCCAATCTTCTTCAGCTGTTGGTATAGCCCGCAAAGTATTCAACACCGTTTCACTTCGGCTATCACCGCCCGTATAGTGCAGCTTAAGCTTGCTGGCTGGCTCTAAAGGCAAGCTACGCCAAAAGTTATCGTCAGGATTTAAAGCGAGGTGAATACTGGCGATGCGTGGATGGTTAAAAAACACTTCAATGGTGTGCGAAATCATCGGCTTGCCAGCCAGTGGCACATACTGCTTAGGCAACGCACTGGCCATTCGGTTACCAGTACCTGCCGCGGGAATAATCACATGAAAAAACGCCATGCCTAATTTTAGCATGGCGTTTAAGGTTTAGTTAAAGCAAAAAGCCCGCTTAGCTATCAGCGGTAGCTGCAATTTTATGAATACTTAAATCGGCGCCGTTAAACTCATCTTCAGCATCCATACGAATACCCACTAATTTTTTAAGCCCGCCGTAAACAAGCGCTCCACCTGCAAACGCAATTACTACGCCCAAACCAGTGCCTATAAGTTGTGACATAAAACTAACGCCGCCCAAACCGCCCATCGATTTTAGGCCGAAAATACCAGCAGCTAAACCACCCCAAGCGCCACACAAGCCGTGCAATGGCCATACACCTAGTACGTCATCAATTTTCAAACGATTTTGTGTCACAGTAAATGCCCACACGAAAAGACCACCAGCAACCACACCCGTAGCCAATGCACCAAGCGGGTGCATTACATCTGAACCTGCACATACCGCCACCAAGCCAGCAAGCGGGCCATTGTGTACAAAACCTGGGTCGTTTTTACCTAAGGCTAAAGCTGCAAGCGTACCACCGACTAAGGCCATCAGCGAATTAACAGCAACTAAGCCTGAAATACCTTGAACCGTTTGTGCGGACATCACGTTGAAGCCAAACCAGCCCACAGTGAGTATCCATGCGCCTAGCGCCAAAAATGGTATATTTGAAGGTGGGTGCGCATTTAAACGCCCATCTTTACCATAGCGCCCATTGCGTGCGCCCAGTAAAATAACTGCGGCTAGTGCAATCCAACCACCCATAGCGTGTACCACCACAGAGCCTGCAAAATCATGAAAATTTGCACCAAAATTAGCAAGTAACCAATCCTGAACACCGTAATGTTTGTTCCAAGCGATGCCTTCAAAAAATGGATATACAAAACCGACCAATAAAAACGTGGCGGCAAGTTGTGGATTAAATCTTGCACGCTCCGCAATACCGCCAGAAACAATAGCAGGAACGGCTGCAGCAAAGGTAAGTAAGAAGAAAAATTTAACTAAATCATAACCATTTTTGGCGGCCAAAACTTCTGCGCCACTAAAAAAGTTGACCCCATAAGCGA
>JANLWF010000030.1:0-1546 GCA_031364385.1 Methylotenera sp. | reverse complement strand
TAGTATTAATGGCCTTTGGTATTCGCTCTAGCATTGGTCACCGGCCTGCCAACCCCGCGCTATTTGCCATTACGCAAGATAGCATGGTGAATAGCTTGGTGCTTAATTCTGGCTACTCGGTGTTTTACGCCGTTTACGGCTTGCAACACGAAAGCAAATCGAGCGATATTTACGGCAAAATGCCCAAAGCCGATATTTTTAAACTCACTGGCGCACAAGATACTGACATCCCCACTTTAAAAACTTTAACGCCCAGCGTGAAACGCGACAAACCGCTTAATTTGGTGATTATTCTGCAAGAGAGTTTAGGTGCGACTTTTGTAGAGTCGCTTGGCGGAAAACCTGTGACGCCGAATCTTGAAAAACTCAAAGAGCAGGGCATTTGGCTGGAACAACTTTATGCTACTGGCACACGCTCTGTACGCGGCATCGAAGCGGTGACAGCGGGCTTTCAGCCTACGCCATCTGAGAGCACGGTTAAGCTATCACTGAGTCAAAAAAACTTTTTTACGCTGGCGGCTTTATTAGGCAAGCAAGGCTACAGCACCGAGTTTATTTATGGTGGTGAATCGCATTTTGATAATATGCGCGGCTTTTTTCTAGGCAACGGTTTTCAACAAATTACCGAAGAAAAAGATTACAAAAATCCTGTATTTGTAGGTAGCTGGGGCGTTTCTGATGAAGATTTACTCAATAAAACCCACGCACAATTATTAGCTCACCACGCCAGCGGCAAGCCATTTTTTACACTGGCGTTTAGCTCAAGCAACCACGCGCCGTTTGAGTTCCCTGATGGTCGTATTGAGCTATATGAACAGCCCAAAGCCACCGACAACAATGCCGTAAAATATGCTGATTACGCCATAGGCCAATTTTTTGAAAAAGCGAAAAAAAGTGCTTATTGGAAAGATACGCTGTTTTTAATTGTGGCCGATCACGACATTCGCGTGCGTGGCGATACACTTGTGCCCATTGAGCATTTTCATATCCCTGGGCTTATTTTAGGCGCAGATATTCAACCCAAAAAAATCACTAGTATCGCCAGCCAAATCGATTTGCCCGTCACGGTGTTATCGTTGATGGGCATTAGTGCGCAGCACCCCATGACAGGCCGCGATTTATCAAGCGAGCCAGCGGATTACTTAGGCCGCGCCATGATGCAATATAATTACAATTTTGCTTGGATGGAGCAAACCGCCGATGCCAATAATGTCGTGGTGTTGCGCGAAGGCAAACCTGCTGCTTTTGGCGTTTATGACGCAAAAAATAAACACTTAAACGAAGCTGCGCCGCCTAGTAATGCTGAAGAAATTGAACAGCGCGCACTAGCAAACTCGCTGCTGCCAGCTTTGCTGTATAGCGAACAGCGCTACCGCCTGCCATAAATCATGCGCAAAAAAACGCAGCCCTCCATGCTCACCAAGCGGGTCATACTTGATGGCTTAAGCTATATTTTGCGCGGCGGTTTGCACGTTAAAAATGCACATTTTCCACCAACCAATCACACGATTCCCACTGATTTTATTGGCGTGTGTGTCGCCTCTGC
>JANLWF010000404.1:0-3596 GCA_031364385.1 Methylotenera sp. | reverse complement strand
TCTGGCTTGCCGCTGTACATTTTAATCAGCTTATTGCCTGCGTGGTTACGCTCTGAGGGTGTTAACCTGAAAGCCATCGGTTTATTCGCTTTAATCAATTTGCCATTTACTTGGAAGTTTTTGTGGGCGCCGTTTTTTGATCGCTACATTCCACCGCTTGGCCGCAGGCGTGGTTGGTTGTTGATTTCACAGCTATTATTGCTAGTTTCACTGCCCGTTTTTGGCGCATTTAACCCTAAGTTAGATATTTGGACAATTGCTTATTTGGCGACAATCGTTGCGTTTTTTAGCGCATCGCAGGACATTGTGTTAGACGCTTACAGGCGCGAGTTACTCATCGACGAAGAACTCGGATTGGGCAATGCGGTGCATGTGAACGCGTACAAAATTGCAGGGCTGATCCCAGGCTCGCTATCACTAATACTTGCTGACCACATGGCTTGGAGCAGCGTATTTATCATCACCGCTTTATTTATGCTGCCAGGCATTTTGATGACAATTTTTGTAAAAGAACCCGCCTTAAAAGATGGTCGCCCAAAAACGCTAAAAGCCGCTGTGGTAGAGCCTTTTAAAGAATTTATGTCGCGCAATGGTTTAAAAACCGCCACACTAATTTTGGCGTTTATTTTCTTTTACAAATTAGGTGACAGTATGGCAACCGCGCTGGCGACCCCGTTTTATTTAGACATGGGTTTTAGCAAAACCGAGATTGGCTTAATTGCCAAAAATGCAGGATTATGGCCAAGTGTGATTGGCGGTTTACTGGGCGGCGTATGGATGTTTAAACTCGGTATTAATCGCGCATTGTGGATTTTTGGCGCGGTGCAAATGGTGGCAATTTTGGGCTTTGCCTTTTTAGCAACACTTGGACACAGCTTGTTATGGTTAGGCATTGTGATTGGCATTGAGGCATTTGGCGTAGGCCTAGGCACGGCGGCTTTTGTGGCCTACATCGCCCACACCACGCACCCTCTTTACACCGCCACACAATTTGCACTTTTTACTAGCCTTGCTGCCGTGCCACGCACCTTTGCTAATGCAGCCACAGGCTTTTTAGTAGAGAATTTGGGCTGGGTGAAATTTTTTCTGTTGTGCTTCTTGTTGGCAGTTCCAGGCATGTTGCTGTTATTTAAAGTTGCGCCGTGGAATGAAGTTAAAGAGAACGGGAAAGCACTCTAAACCGTCGGCGCAGCGAACAATCCATTACTATTCAATAAAAACTGGATTCTTCGTCTAAATAAAACCTTAAGCTCAGAATGACGGTTTATTTTTTGTAAGGTATTCAGAATCTCACAGACTAACTCTCATTGTCCCTAATAGGAGTTTTTCCATGCGCCTTACCACCAAAGCACTATTCGCTTTCAGCCTAATTAACTTCGCTATTCAACCCGCCATTGCCGCAGAATGTTCGGCCAAAAGTGGCACACAAACTATTCCGTTGCTCGAACTTTACACCTCTGAAGGTTGTAGCAGCTGCCCGCCAGCCGATAAATGGATGAGTGGTATTAAAACTGACAAAGTCACACCACTGGCTTTTCATGTAGATTATTGGGATTATATTGGTTGGAAAGATACATTTTCTAAAGCCGAATATTCTGATCGCCAACGCAAAACAGCCGCATTTGGTGGTGTAGGTTTTGTATATACGCCGCAATTTGTGATGAGTGGTCGCGATTTTAAAGGTTGGGATAATTCACGTTTAAATGAAGCGGTTGAAAAAAGTAAAAAACTAGCAAGTCGCGCGAACTTAGGTTTAAATGCTGTGACCGAAACCAATGGCGATATTACCCTAAAAGCCAACGCTCAAGCGGTTAAGCCAGGTGATGCCAAAAATTCGGATGTGTTTATTGCGCTTTACGAAAATAAACTAGTCAGCCAAGTAAAGGCGGGCGAAAACAGTGGCCGCGAGCTGAAGCATGATTACGTAGTACGCGAGTTTTTTGGCGCTTACCAAATTAACAATGAAAACGAATTTAGTAAAAACTTTACGCTAAAAGCCGAGTGGAGAGGCCGTGATGCTGGCGCGGTAATTTTTGTGCAAAACAGCCAAACGGGTGAAATTTTACAAAGCTTGGCGTTAAAGTTTTGCAATAGTTAGTTTTTTCTAGTTAATTGTCTTTGAAATAACGCCATCATTAAGCCAGCCAGATAAATACTGGGAGGCTTTGGTGATGGCTTCTTCTTCACCAAAAGCATTTTGCAAACTATCACAAAGGTCACCAAAACTAGCGCCAGATATGGCCAACTGAATTGCGGTATATTCTGATGTTTCTATTGATCGAAAGTGCGAGTTCAAGCCTTCATTTAAATTAAAACCCGCGCGCCAAATCAGGCAAGGCTCATGAGTTTTGATAATGCTTGGCGGCGTTTCATCTTTCTCTAGGGCATTCCATAGCTGAACTATATTCCATTGCAATGGTAATAATTGTACAGAGGGATGAAACATGAACTTCAAATCTGACCATTCTTCAACTGGTACTTCTGTCAAATCTTGCAAAGTAAGTATTGGCGCATCTTCTGCGTCAAACGCTAATCCTAACGACCACTCAAAAGTGGCCATTTCTGCTGCAATAGGATGTTGTGGCAACGCAGCAAGTAAATGATCGCGCATGTTGCCTCCATACCAGCGCATATTATAATAAGTAGATGGATATTGGTCTATATAGGCACGCGCTGTAGACTCAAACAAATCATCCCCCAATAATATTTTAAGCTTGGGATATACTGTTGTCAGTGCCTCAATAATGCGAAAGCGATAAGCGTCATAATAGATTCCAAGACGCTTTTTAACGCCAACTTTTGTATCATCAACAATGCAATGAGTAAATGCAGCACCTTTAGCGTCATCAATCAAATAGGCCTGAAAATCTGTTTGCAATCGCTCTAAATGAGTCATACCACTTGCCCTGTAGAGAATTGCCTAGTCGCAATATCGCGTGCTATTTGCAGCTCTTGCAATAATTCAGCCAAAGGTGGAATTTGGTCATCGCGTTCTATCATGGTGGAAACCGCACCAAACCGTGACAATGCATAAGCATATAAATCCCACACTGGATCTATTACTGGGGCATCGTGAGTGTCAATAATATAGTCGCCATGATTATGATGGCCTGCTAAGTGAATTTGCTGTATGCGGTTTTGCGGAACGCCGTCAATAAAGGCTTTAGCGTCAAATTGGTGGTTATAACTACTCACATAAATATTGTTTACATCCAGCAATAGCAAGCAATCGGCTTGTTCAGCAATTAAGTTGATGAACTCCCACTCGGTCATGGTAGAGTCAATATAGCTGGCGTAGCTGGAAACATTTTCTAACAAAATTTGGCGCCCAAGATAATCTTGCACAATACCAACACGTTCGGCAACGTGTTTGGCTGTTTCTTCGGTATATGGCAGCGGTAATAAATCGTGTATATTTTGTCCGTGTACGCCTGTCCAACACAAATGATCCGAAATCCAAGCAGGTTGAATGCGGTCGGCAAGCTTGCGTAAATCGCGCAAATAATCTGCATCAAACGAGGTGGTAGAACCAATAGAAAGTGAAACCCCATGCATGACGACAGGATAATCTGCACGAATGCGATCTAAAAAGTGCA
>JANLWF010000402.1:0-1879 GCA_031364385.1 Methylotenera sp. | reverse complement strand
GCGGCAACAATAAAGGCATTGGAACATAGTCAAAATCTTGTCGTATGGTGACACCCAGCGTGTAGCCAAGGCCTAAACGCACATTTTCACTTGCGCGCCAAACCTTTTGAAAGCCATAGCCTACTATTGGCTCAAATTCGCTATTAGAATCTAAAAAAGCCATCGCATAGATGCCGTGCCAATCACCATCTTCATCATAGCGATATTTGCCAGCACCTAACCCCCACGGCCGCTCATTAAAATCATCAATATCTTCAGATTCATAATAATTACGGTTATGCCATGTATTGATCGGTACATAAAGTTCGACATCTTGCGATTGCCAAGTTTGAGATAATTCTGTTTTAACTACCGATAATGTTTTGCTTAAAACACCCTCATCCGCGTTGGTTATGAGCGGATAAGAGAGCGATAAAGATAAAAAAGCATAACTCGCTGGAATTGAGCGAAAAAATTTAAAGTTAATGTCATTTAATTTCAAAAAATAGTCTCTAATTAAAAATATAATGACTGAAAATATAAATGCTATTTCTTAGTCACAACTTGTCCGCGAATTTCACCATTTGGGTGAGTGGCGGTATGTAAATTTACATACCATTTACCTTCCAAAAGCTCTGCTGTTTGTTCGGCTGTTAATGTGGCTTCGCCTTTTATTGGGCTCGATAAATCACCATTAATAGGTACGACGACATCCGCATTCTCACCTACCTTAGCTGGCCCGTGAAAATGGGCACCTGTGACAATTCCACTTAAATCAGAATATTTAATTGTCCAGCTTAATTTATAATCTTTGACATTAATGTGAACATCCGCTTCACCGGTAGCCTTGCTATTTATTGGTGGCACCTCATTAGCTGCAGATAAGGTTGAAGTTAGCTTGGTGGTATCTGTAGATGGCATGTCGCAACCTGATAATGCTAGCAAGCTGACTAGTAAAATAGAGGTCAATTTTTTGTGATAAAAAGGCATGATAAACTCCAATAATAGTGATAAATCTTACTATGCCACGTATTTTTAACTTTGAATGTACGGTACCACTCACAAGGCGAATTCAGACACTTACCTAAAACCTAGATGTGCCTGTGATTGATTTCATATTAAAGATGGCCAATAAGCATGCGATATTTCTGTGCTAAAAAATTACAGCTGCAATATTAAGTGCTTTTAATGTCTACCGCATTACGATTTGGAGAAATGCTGTTTAGCTTGCAAACGTTCGCCTTATTAATTATTGGTTTTATTAATATTGGCACTGCTATCAGTAACACGCCATATCGTGTTGCCAACGTCATCAGCCACTAGTAATGCACCACTTTTGTCCACTACTACGCCAACTGGCCTGCCAAAGGCCTTGTTATCTTTGCTGATAAATCCAGATAGTACATCAATAGGCTCACCAGTCGGTTTGCCATTTACAAACGGCACAAAAATTACTTTATAACCGCTGAAAGGTTTGCGATTCCAAGAGCCATGCTGCCCTACAAACATGCCATTTTCAAAAATTTTAGGCAGCTTGTTGCCATCTGACGAGGACAACCCAAGAGAAGCCGTGTGGGCGCCCAGCGCATAATCGGGCACTATGGCTTTGGCCACCAATTCTGGTTGCGGGGGTTGCGCACGCTCATCCACATGTTGTCCATAGTAACTATAAGGCCAGCCGTAAAATCCACCATCCTGTACTGATGTTAAATAATCGGGCACCAGATCGCTACCAATTTGATCGCGCTCATTCACCACTGTAAATAAAGTGTTGCTGTTTTTAACCCAAGCCATGCCATTTGGGTTACGCAAACCAGAGGCAAAAATACGTGGCTTGCCTGTTGCAATATCAATCTCCCAAATAGCGGCACGCCCCTCCTCTGCGGCCATACCGCGCTCG
>JANLWF010000348.1:0-1841 GCA_031364385.1 Methylotenera sp. | reverse complement strand
GTGTCGCAGGGCAGTTTTAGTTTTTGATTAGCCCATACGGGCTATTGCATCAGGGCTAGCTCGAAGCATATTATGCATTCAATTGCTAAATCGTTTAATTATGTCTAGGAGAGCCACTATGAAAACAAAACACCTGATTTCTAGCCTGCTGTGCAGTTTGTTCGTATTTGCTGGGCAGCAAGCGTACGCAAATACTTATTTTTTAAACCAATCTAATGAGCTTGCAGATGATGTCAATTACGCAAAAGTGGACGTGACGGAAAGTGCTGGTAATCTTAATTTCACAGTAACCGCTTTAGCGCCCAACAATTGGAGATTTGATAATTTCTATTTTAATTTAGGCGGCTCTACAGGTGCTATTACATTAACTGGATTGCCATTTCGATGGTTTGCAGATACCAATCAAAATGTATCTGAATTTGGTGTGTTTTCAAATGGCGTTAATTTAGGTCCTCGTGGAGACCTGCAAAGTGTGTTTAGTTTTATTGCAGATGGTGTCAATCCATTATCATTTGCTAACTTACTAGAAAACAATAAGGACTGGATTTTTGCAGCGCACATGAAGTGTTCAGGTAAGGGTGATAATAAATGTGATGAAGTTGATGGCGAGAGTAGTCATCACATAGGTGGACCTGAGATTTCACCTGTACCAATCCCTGGCGCAATTTGGTTGTTTGGGTCAGCGTTAATGGGTTTTATAAGCATGAGTAGTCGCAGAAAAGTTTAAAGTGGATGTATGTAAAAAAACCGCCAGTTGGCGGTTTTTTTATTTAGATAAAAACAAAGCCTTAATACAATTGCCAAGGTGTTAACACAATTGTTTAGTGTGGTTTATTAATCCATTAGTTGAACTATCGTAGTTGCAGACCGTTTCTTCGCTAGTCAGTTGCGGCAAAATTTGTTGGGCGATTTGTTTGCCATATTCCACGCCCCATTGGTCAAAGCTGTTGATGTCCCACATCATGCCTTGCACGAATATTTTGTGTTCATACAGCGCGATTAATTTACCCAAAGTATTGGGCGTGAGTTTATCGAACAAAATCGATGTTGTCGGGCGATTGCCCTCAAACACCTTATGCGGCAATAAATCTTCTAGGGCATCGCCCGTCAAGCCTTGTTTTTCAAGCTCTTCGCGCGCTTGCTCTTTTGTTTTACCCAACATTAGCGATTGCGTTTGCGCCAAAAAGTTAGCCAGTAAAATTTTGTGATGCGCAAAACCGTGTTTGCCAATAGCGTAATGGCTATGCACTGGCATTAAAAAATCGGCTGGCACAATTTGTGTGCCTTGATGAATAAGCTGGTAGAACGCGTGTTGACCGTTAGTGCCAGCCTCTCCCCAGATCACAGGGCCAGTTTTGTATTGCACGCGGCTACCATCACGGCAAATAAATTTACCATTACTTTCCATATCGGCTTGTTGCATGTAGGCTGGGAAGCGCGCCATTCCTTGGTCGTATGGCAGTATTGCATTGGTATCGACATGAAAAAAGTTGTTATACCAAATGCCGATAAGCGCCAAAATGATGGGCATATTTTGTTCGAGTGGCGCAGTTTTAAAATGCACGTCCATCTCATGTCCACCACTCAGCATTTCTTCAAAATTATCCATACCCACATACAAGGCAATAGATAAGCCGATGGCTGACCATAACTAGTAGCGGCAACCGACCCTGTCCCAAAATGAAAACATGTTTTTGATTTCAATACCAAAATCGGCCACGGCTTTGGCATTGGTAGAAAGCGCAACAAAATGCTTGGCAACATGCGCTTTCTCTTTAGCACCATCTAAAAACCAGGTACGTGCAGAAAGCGCGTTAGTCATGGTTTCTTGCGTGGTAAAG
>JANLWF010000311.1:0-1944 GCA_031364385.1 Methylotenera sp. | reverse complement strand
CCATCGTCATCGGAGATCTACACGGCTGCTACGACGAGACGGTCGAGCTGCTCGACGCTCAAAATTTATATTAGCGATTGGAAAGCTGGCAAGGTATATAAAGTGGCTGCGGGTAAAGCACATGTGATAAAAGAAGGTTATAAAGCAGCGGCGGATATTGCTCTGACCAAAGACGAAAAATTTATTATGGTACCTGATATGAAAGCTGGCGAATTAGACTTTATCCCATTAGGCAAGTAAAACCAACGGGACCTTTACATTGAAAGTACTGTACAGTGAATGAACTGCGCCATTTAGCGCTGAATTGGCTGTGCGAAACCAATGCAGAAACTAAAGCCAAAGGTGTTTTAGCATTAAAAGATAAAAAGTTAAGTATCGATACAAGCCACCATGTCTTAAACCAATGGCCATGCGGCTTACAGGGCATGCATCAAACTGTTCCTGGCAGGCCAATTAAACCTGAGTTGGTCGCCCCACTTAGCCTGCCTAAACGCTCAATGCGCACACAGGAAGGTCGTGTTACGCTCATTCATGCGCTAGCTCACATAGAATTTAACGCCATTAATTTGGCGTTAGATGCTATTTGGCGCTTTAGTCACATGTCCGAAACTTATTATAACGATTGGTTGAAAGTGGCTAGCGAAGAAGCTCACCATTTCAGTCTTTTAAACGCGTATCTGCAAACTTTTGGCTATGAATATGGCAGTTTTGCAGGCCATAATAGTTTGTGGGAAATGGTGGATAGAACCAAAAACGATGTGCTTGCAAGAATGGCCTTGGTGCCGCGCACCATGGAAGCACGCGGGTTGGACGCTACGCCCTCGACACGCAACAAATTTGCACAAGTGGGCGACACAAAAATGGTTGGAATTTTAGACATTATTTTGCGCGATGAAATTGGCCATGTGGCAATTGGCAACGTTTGGTATAACTGGCTGTGCGTGCAACGTAACCTAGAACCGATTGCCACTTTTGCAAGCTTGTGTCAACAATACAGCGCACCAAAATTAAAACCACCATTTAATCTAGAAGCTAGAAGACAAGCGGGGTTTAGCGAGGAAGAATTGGCGTTATTGAACTAATAAAGTCAATCCACTGCACTACAGCCTGCAATAACCGCTTCTAATTCGGCTTCATAGCCGCGACGCTGCAATCTGTCAAGGTGTAGTGCAGTAACAAAATTACCATCTTTTATTTTTGCCAACTCAGCATCAGTGGTAAATACTGGCTTTTTAGGGGTAAATTTAACGCATGAGACTGCAACGGGAATTTTAACTTCAATTGGGATTAGTGGACTTCCTGACTTAAGCGCACGAAGCGCTGGTTCTGAGAACTTAATTGGGGAGTTTTGCACGAGCATTTCTACTGCCCAGTCTCTTAAAGAACTACGCTCTGGTGACTTATCTTGACTGTTCAAAATTGAAACAGCTATCTGCACATATTCCTTACGTAAGCTTTTATCATTAATTTCTGACTGAATGATCCATCCAAATGTGGCAATTAGCAATGGAACGGCTATATATGAGCATATTCGAGATGTAAGTTCAATTTTTTCAAGTTTTTCTTTAATCATAAGTATTCTTCTATTTAAGCCGTAAACAAATTAATCACGCCATCGAGCCCAGTGTGATTTAACGCATAAGTAGCTTGGCTTTGCACAATGGGTTTGGCATGGTAAGCCACGCCAACGCCTGCAACTTTCATCATCATTAAATCATTCGCGCCGTCACCAATTGCAATTGTCTGGTCAAACTTTAAGTTTAAAGTTTCACGCAATCTCATTAGCTCTATCGCTTTACGGTTCGCATCAACAATATCACCCAACACATTGCCAGTAAGCTTGCCACCTACAATTTCAAGCGTATTTGCTACTGCGTAATCTAAGCCCAGCAAGTCTTTTACGTGGTTGGCAAATAGCGTAAAGCCACCAGAAACCACCATGGT
>JANLWF010000294.1:0-3027 GCA_031364385.1 Methylotenera sp. | reverse complement strand
ATCCAGCTCACGGATTGGCGTGACTTCGGCGGCTGTACCTGTGAAAAAGGCTTCATCTGCGGTATAAACCTCGTCACGGGTGATGCGTTTTTCGATAACTTCAATGCCTAATTCGCCCGCAAGCTGAACAATCGTGTCGCGCGTAATGCCTTCTAGCGCGGATGTGAGATCAGGCGTAATCAGCTTACCCTTACGCACTAAAAATATGTTTTCGCCCGAGCCTTCTGCTACAAAGCCGTCCACATCCAGCAGTAAGGCTTCGTCATATCCATCTTGTGCTGCTTCTTGGTGCGCTAAAATTGAGTTCATGTAATTGCCATTTGCTTTGGCTTTGCACATGGTGATATTTACATGGTGGCGCGAAAATGACGATGTTTTTACGCGAATGCCGCGCGTTAAAGCTTCGTCACCCATGTAAGCACCCCAGCTCCAAGCGGCGCAGATGACGTGTGTGCTTAATGTTTTGGCGGCGATACCCATCGCCTCAGCCCCGTAAAATGCCATGGGGCGGATATAGGCGCTTTCTAGCTTGTTTTCACGCACGGCGGCGCACATGGCATCGCTAATCTCTTGTTTGCTAAACGGCATTTTCATTTGCAAAATATGCGCGCTATTAAACAGCCTATCGGTATGCTCTTGCAAGCGGAAAATCGCTGCGCCTTTGTCTGTTTTATAAGCGCGCACGCCTTCAAACACGCCCATGCCATAATGTAGCGTGTGGGTGAGCACGTGCGTGGTCGCGCTGCGCCAATCAACTAATTTGCCGTCGTACCAAATAACGCCGTCACGGTCTGCCATTGAGCTATTGGTTACTGTGCTAGGTATTGCCATTTTTAAAGCCTTTTATACTAATTTTGTAAAAGCAATATTGTAAACCAAAGCAGTGAATTGTTTGCTTATGTTAGAATCAAATGCTCGACTATTTAAAAACTTAACGGCGTAAAAAACATGAAAAAACTGTGTATTTTTGTATTTTTGTTGATGACTTCGGTTTTATTTTCGGCGTGTAAACCTGCGCCTGTACCAACAGCATCTAATGCGACCGATATTACTGGTGCAGATTTTGCCAAAACGCTGACGCTGACTGATCACAACGGAAAATTGCGCAGCATGAGCGATTTTAAAGGCAAGGTGATTGTGCTGTTTTTTGGCTTTACGCATTGTCCAGACGTATGCCCCACCACCATGAGCGACCTTAAACAGACCATGAAATTGCTGGGTAAAAAGTCTGATGAAGTACAAGTTTTGTTTGTAACGGTGGACCCAGAGCGTGATACGCAGGAGGTTTTAGCGAAGTTTGTGCCTTCGTTTGATGCGCGCTTTATTGGCCTGCGCGGCAGCTTGCAAGAGACGGCTGAAACCTTGGGTAACTTTAAAATCTTCTACTCAAAAGTGCCCGGTAAAGCTAAAGATGATTACAGCATAGACCACAGCGCAGGGATGTATGTGTTTGATAAAGATGGAAAAGTTAGGTTGTATATGGGCTATGGGCAAAAACCTGCCGAGATAGCAAGCGATATTAGCAAGTTGTTGTAGGAGCGATTTTTCACGTACGAATAATCTGCTTTAGCAGATGTATTCTACGGGGAAGCCAAGAGCTGGCTTAAATCGCGAATAAAAAATTGCGCACCTACAGCCGATGTAAGTGTGGGGATAACGCTTTCAGTTCTTTCTCTGCCGCTTTGTAATTAGGGAATAAGCTTTCGACTACTGCCCAAAATTTGGTAGAGTGGTTCATTTGTTTTAAGTGCGCAAGCTCGTGGCAGATGACGTAATTAATGATGTGCGGAGGCGCTTGTAGCAAGCGCCAGTTTAGACGCACTTGCCCGCGGCTATTGCAACTGCCCCAGCGCGATTGCGCGTTTGAGAGCGTAAGCGGCGGCGTTGCTACACCTAACTTGGCCGCTAAAATTTCCAACCTGCGACTAAAATCTATTGACGCTTGCTTTTTGTACCATTGAATCACCTTACGACTAAGCAGCGCATGGTTATTGGACTGTGGAGATGCTATAAACAAGCTGTTTTGATCGAAAATTAAGGCTTTATTGCTGCTGTTTTGTGAAATACTGAGCTGAACGTCTTTGCCTAAATACAGCAAATGTTCGCCATCAATCCATTGAATTTTCTCGACATGATTCGCTTCGCGCGCTTGTAATTTGTTGAGAATCCAGTTGGATTTCTCCTGCAAAATCTGATGGAGTTGAAACTCAAAAATGCGTTTTGGTGCATGCACCACCAAGCCATCCGCGGTGATTTTTAAGCCAACGGTGCGGCGGCTACGACGTTCTAATAAGTAAGAAATCGTCTCACCATTGGAAAGCTTGAGTATTTGATTAGCCATCTATAGTTTTAACACTTCTGTTTCTATCCAATCTTCCACCAGTTTATTCAGCGCATCTGGCTTTAGGCCAACGCTCTGTATAGGCGCACCAATACTCACGGTAATCGTACCAGGTGTCTTAATAAAGGTATTTTTGGGCCAAAATAAACCTGCGTTGTGTGCCACAGGCACCACTTGCGTGCCTGTGTGCGTGGCTAGCCATGCGCCGCCAATGTGATATTTACTTTTTTCACCAACCGCAATGCGTGTGCCTTCGGGAAATATCACCACCCATAGGCCGCGCGCCAGCCTGTCTTTGCCATGCGTGACCAGTTGCTTTAAGGCCTCGCGCCCAGAACTGCGGTTAATGGGGATAGCAGACAGCGCAATAAATGCCCAGCCTAGAAAAGGAATCAGCAAAAGTTCGCGCTTCATCACCCAAATTTGCGGCGGAAATATCGCCTGCAATGCAATCGTCTCCCACGCGGATTGGTGTTTGCACAAGACGATAGAAGGTTGTTTTGGGATGTTTTCTAAGCCGCGCACTACAAAACCTAAATTGCAGGTAGCTTTCAGCCAAAATAGCGTGCAACGCGACCAGCCACCGCTGGCAATGCGCGAACGCGTGACGTTATTGATGGGGAATAGCAGGATGGCGAGTATGGCGAAAATCGGCGTGATGATTAACATACCTAAAAAAAACACCA